>JAUXEW010000234.1 GCA_030620375.1 Desulfobacteraceae bacterium
ATTGAAAAAAGGCGGCAAGATGTGGGCTTGCGTTGTTGGAAGATATCCTCTGGCATTAGCCAGGGCAAAAACGAATTCTGAAGAAGCTCTTAAATTGGGCACAGGCGAATTAATTTATACTTCCTATAAAGGATTAGAAAATAACAGGGTTTTTAGTCCCAAAGAGCTTCAAAACCTACTTCAGGAAAACGGCATTGAAGGCATAAAGCTGTTTGGCAATCGAATTGTGCCCCCTTTGCTTTCATCAGAGATTCAGACTATGACGGACTTTGATGATAAATTTTTCTCGGAAATCAGGGATCTGGAATTACATTTGAGTGAAGAACCATCGCTTTTGGGACTGGCGGAATATCTGCAGATAGTCGGAAAAAAATAGCCTGCCTGATTTTGGAAATGAAATCATAATCTGCATCGGAGAAAAAGCATGTATACACGACTGCTTGAGACCAATCAGGTGATTCGGGGGTGTGTGAACAGGTTCCGGGTACTTGAGGCAAATGGGAACTCACTTATCCTCAAAACATCAACGGATCTATCGAAAACATCAACGGATCTATCGCTTCAATGGGATACTACGCCGATTGACCGTGAAATGATAGAGCATAGCATGGAAAGAAAACCGGGCGAAAGAATAGAGGGTCTGCTTCAAATCGACCTTCTGACCGATACGCTGATACGAATCCGATACAGGGAAGGATTAGCGATCCCTGAAAATGATACACCCATGGTGGTCGGGAAGTTTAACGGACCGGAAAATAGCCGGATAGAAACAACAGATGACCGGGTGATCCTTTCGACCGGGAAGATTCGGGTGATTGTCAATCTTTTGACCTATTCGATCGATGTCCAAAAACGTGACCAGACTCGGATCTGTTCCATCGGCGGGGCGGAGAAGAATTATTTTTTTCAATGGGATGCGTTCAATACAGGTATCTGCCGGAGCTTTGACGAAGAACAGAGGCCGCTTGCCACCGAATGTTTTGACCTGTCGCCCTATGAGGCTGTTTATGGGTTTGGCGAAAAATTCATCCGGCTGAACAAGATAGGCCAGACCATTGATCTGAACATGCTGGAAAGCTTGGGCTGCACCACGCCGCGAAGCTACAAAAACATCCCTTTTTTCATGAGCACCAGAGGGTATGGGGTCTTTTTGAATCATTCCTGCCCTATCACCTGCTGGGTTGGGAGCATGCACGCGGCGGAACTTCAGGTAGCGGCGGAAGACGATTTTCTCGATTATTATCTCATGACCGGAAGCATAAAGGAGATCCTCTCCCAGTACACGGAAATTACCGGCAAGGGGGACCTGCCGCCCCTCTGGAGCTTTGGTTACTGGCAGAGCAAGATATCGTATAAGTCAGCCGAGGAAACCCTCGACATTGTTAAAAAATTGAGAGAACATAAAATTCCCTGCGATGTTCTACACCTTGATACCCACTGGTTCAAGGTAGACTGGTACTGTGACCTGGAATTCGACAAGGAGCGCTTCCCGGACCCCGAAGGCTATTTAAATGAGCTTGCCGGTCTCGGCATCAATGTCTCCTTGTGGCAGCTTCCCTATATTCCGGAAGGATGCCGGTTATTTGACGAACTTAAGGCGGCCGGCGGGTTTGTGAAAACAAAGGACGGAGAAATCTATGACGTGGGGATCTCCTATACCATCGGGTTTCAAGGAACCGTAGGATGCATCGATTACACGAACCCCAAAGCCAGGGAAGTCCATCAGAATTGGTTGCGTAAGCTGTTAAAAATGGGCGTAAAAGTTATAAAAGTAGATTTTGGTGAGGAAGCGCCTGTAGACGGCGTCTATTTTGACGGTACGCCCGGGCATCGGATGCACAATCTGTACCCGCTCCTTTATAACCAAGCCATGGCCGAGGTGACAAAAGAGGCATCAGGAGAGTCAATCATCTGGGCCCGCTCCGCCTGGGCCGGTAGCCAGCGGTATCCGGTTCACTGGGGCGGCGACAGCAGTGCCAACTTTGACAACATGATACCTCAAATCGAGGGGGGACTGTCTTTCGGCCTGTCCGGCTTTCAGTTCTGGAGCCAGGATATCGGCGGTTTCCTCGGAGAGCCGTCCGGAAACCTTCTGATCCGCTGGATGCAGTTCGGCATGTTTCTATCCCACACTCGAATCCATGGGACCGGCGATCGCGAGATTTACAAGTTTGATCCCGAGACGTTGAGGATTTGCCGGGACTATATTCGGCTTCGCTATCGCCTGCTACCTTATATCTATGGCTCTGCCATGGAATCGTTGGAAAAATCCCTTCCCATGGCCAGAGCACTCGTGGTAGAATATCAGGATGACCCTACGGTATGGCATATCGGCCATGAGTACCTGTTCGGCAGCTCCCTTCTTGTTGCACCGATAACGGATGAGACCAACCAAAGGATGGTTTACATGCCTGAGGGAACCTGGACCGATTGGTGGACCGGAGAGCGGATCAACGGCAACCGCTGGATTCCGGTGGCGGCTGACATTGAAACCCTCCCCCTCTATATTCGTGAGGGAGGCATCATCCCCATGGGGCCTGTGATGAATTATGTAGGGGAGATTGAAACAAAGGAAATCGCCTTGCGGATCGGAAGATTTGAAGGTGACGGAGAGTCCTGCTTTACGGTGCCGATCGACAATGAGAAAGTACCTGTAAGGTATACGGCATCCGGCGGTAAACATCAGGTCAGAGTCGGTCCAAGCAAAGCGGTGTTTAAGATCGAGTCACTTGATAAGACAGATGAGAATGTTGATAGTTTTGATATTGTAATGTGACGACCCGTCAGCTATTGTCCATTCAGAAAAAACAATGCAAAAGGATGAGGTGTTTATGCAGAGATGTATAACAAGAGGGGCGATTTCTGGAAAGCATATAACCATACTTATCAGCTAAGGCCGCTCGGGAATACGGGAGAAGAGTTTCCCATCAGTCTTTGCAGTGGAATTACGGACTTTATTACCGAAACGTGGATTTTAACGTTTAACGGAAAATTAGATATGAATATAGACATATTATTCCTCAATCAATCACAACATCCAGTGGGGTCTGTCTTTTGCCCATTGATTTACGGTTTCATAAAGCCATTCTCTCATTTCTTCAACCACATAAAATTTGGGTAGTAGAAGGTTATCATGGGAAGTTATTTTCCCCTCTTGAATTGCCTTATCCGCTAAAGGGGTGTGGGGATAAATTCGAATCCCCACAGAAATTTTTATAAAATCCAAATCAAGATCATCCACAAATTTCAGGCTTTCCAAAACAGTTTCCCGGGTTTCACCCGGACCGCCCAACAGCAAAAATCCCATTTGAAAAATAGCTTCTTTTTTTAACAATCCTGAAATTCGGCGGACCTCTTCAATGGAAAATCGTTTGTTAAAACTGCGCAATATGATATCGGAACCACTTTCAAACCCCAGGCTGACCTCGCGGAATCCTGCTTTTGCCATTTTCTCCACAAGTCCGGCATCAACCTGTGACGGATAAACAATGCACCGACTTTTGATATCCAACTTTTCATCAATGATGCGATCGCAAAGTTCCCCGGCATAGGAAGCAGGGAAATTAAACGTGTTATCCACAAAGAAAAAATGGTTGATTCCGGCTGCCACATACTGTTTGATATTTTCCACCACTTTTTCGGGTGAATGCTTTCGCAACTGTCGCCCCTCAATGGCTGCGGTGGAGCAGTAACTGCAATCCATGGGACACCCTCGTCTGGTCTGAATGGGTAACCAGATGGGCTCATCAGGGGAATCCCGGGGAATTTCCAAATGGATATTCGGAAGGGGCATGGTATAGTCATCCAGGCTTTTGGGAAAATAAAGCTGCGCCTGTCGTCCCTTTTCCGGTAGATATACCCCGGGAACATCCGACGGTTTTCTCCCGTTTTCCAAACGATCCAGGAGCATTACAAATGCCGTTTCACCCTCCCCCCGAATCCCCATGTCCGCTCCGGTGTATGTAAGGGAACTGGTGGGAAAAATGCTGTATCCCGCGCCTCCCAGAACAATTGTCGCCTCTGAAAAATTACGGCATGTTTTCACGACTTCCTTCACCGGTTCTAAGAGAAAGACCGTGTTTTTCATGGTCTGATCATCCACGTTTCTCATTGAAACCCCGATGACTTGCGGCTTGAAACGATTCACCTCTTTTTCCAATATCTTAAGATAATCGTCCCCTCCGGATCTCAAATTCAGCATTTTTATGTCATGGCCTGCATCCCGGACTGCTGCCGCGACATATGCCGGCCCCAAAGGTAAAACCGTCATGAAAAGGTTTTCGGTAATTACGGATATTAAAAGCACCTTCATGGTTAAATCATCCTCCTAAACTTTTACTATTTTATCGGCCGGTCCGTCTAAGGCAAATCCGTCCCGGGTAGGGTGCGAAACTTGAGTAAAGAATCCCGGCCCAGAGGGCCAGGCTTTTTATGTTTAAATAAATTGCCTTATGCGCTCTTAGTTTCACTTCCTTGTCTTACGTGTCCGAGTACAGACATCAGGGTTGCAACCATCGCTGAAATATCTCCCATGTTTGCAGGGATTATCATGGTATTATTTTCTTTAGCAAGCTTTCCAAACTCTGCTATATATTTTTCAGCG
>JAUXEW010000197.1 GCA_030620375.1 Desulfobacteraceae bacterium
AAAATACAGACCCGGATTGATCGGCGATATCGATGGCGACGGTGATGTTGACCTTACCGATGCCATTCTTGTACTGAAACTGCTTTTTTGATTACGGCATCCCCCACATAGCAATCGGCGAACAAATCAGGAAACAAAAATTTCACGCCAATTCTCAGTCAGACTTATCAACGATCCCCGGAGTGGCTGATACTTTGGAATTATTAGGAGATATATGATATCCTGACCGAATTCATCAGAATACCACATCTTGTGCCCTATCCAATTTTCTATGGATGAGAACTTTCTATTATATTCTTGGGCGATTTCATTTTTTAATTTTCAAGGTCTATGGCAAGAAGTGCACAAGGATTCAGTAAAAAATCGAAATGAGGGTATGATCAACATATTGGGGTCAGTTTTTTATCGCACTATCTGTAGCGTTAGTATACTCCACACCTTACAAAGTCTCTTTTTTATTGTTACAGCCATTCTAAACGATATGAAAGGATAATTTATGACCCTGCCATATCGGTTTGGAATTAATTCTCTTTTCGTTGTCCCTTTTGTTTAATGAATTACGGTCGTCCATCCAATCCCGCTCTGTATTCAACCTCAAATAATATTGAAAATAACGCTTTTATTTTAAAGAGTTGAATTTGTATTCACGATAGGGCTTTCTGTACGATAATATTATCCACAACAATCCGGGGAACAGGAAGCCCTTTAAATATAAATTTTGGAAACTTACATTAGTGGATCAGCCAGCTTATTGACTGCGCTCTGCATCCATCCTGGCTCTGAACCGCTCTGCATAAAATTTTAAAGTATTTTCGACCTCCTCCCAGGAGGTTTTATCCTTTTTCTTTTTTTCCGGCGAGGCCGACTGTTTGTCGATTAAAGCCCCGAGCCGTTCATTTGTCTGGGAGTCGAGTACTTCGATTTCAATGGTTGCATCCGTCAAAGAAATATTTTTTCCGGCTAGTGCCCGTCCCGTTGTAACGACCAGGCCGACCGGCGTGTAGCCGAGAAGACCGCGTTTCTTCTTCTTGACATAGACATTTGTAATAGCAAGACGAATTCCCAGAACATCGGGTCCCGGCTTGTCCACTACGGGATATTCAGGTTCAAGCGCGTTGATAAGGGCCAATCGAAATGTATCGGCAAGCGCCTTGAGATCATCCGGTTTAATCCCCTTATATTTGGAATCGGGCGCATACCAAATCTCAATGGGGTCTATCAAGATCTTGGTGTAAGTTTTAAGGTCTGTTTCCGGATTGAAATATACCAATGCACCCGGCCGATCTTTGTCTTGTTCAAAATCCGGATAGTTTTCCAGAAAACCGGAATAGGATTCACCGGAAATTGCCTGGCCTTGACCGACCAGCAGAAAGCACAGCGAAACTAAAATAATTATTGTCCTTGCCGTTTTCATAATGTTTCCCCCCTTTTTGAGCTGTTTCTTTGTCAAATTAACTGCACCATTTTCCTCTAATTTCCACCATTTTGCCTCAAACACCCCTCACTAAAAACCTTAATCCTCAAACAATTCCGGATCAGAAAACACGCCCGAGATAAAAATAGGCGCTTTTGGTTCCACCCTCGGCCAAGCCGTATCCCAGGTATAATGGTGCAAGTACGGTATCCACTCCCACAAACACACTGCCGGCGGAAATGGTATCGTCGAAGGCGATGTCGTCCTTCTCTTCCCATACATTTCCTGTTTCAAGGGAAAACCCCAGATAGGTTGGCATTAAATTGAAGTCCCCCATTCGCCGGTAATATATTAATTCCAGGAGGCCGTAGTGCTGGCCTGTCAGTTCGTCCGGATTATATCCTGACAGGTTTAAAAATCCTCCCGCCCGGAACATGCTCTGGATCGGCGCATCGCTGTCGAGGGTAGTGTTGAATCGCAGGCCCCCTATAATCGTATGGCGCCCCCAGGATTTTGCCCCAATAAGACGCCACAGCACCTGGTCGAAAGAAACATCCGCACCGAGACCCTCTATGGAAGTGATCCATTCCAGCGAACCCGACATTCCGGATCGGGGGAAATCAGGATTGTCGAGCTCATCAAGGGACAACCGCGCGTAAACCTCTCCGATGTCAAAATCGATGTCCGGAAACGACGGATCCCCCACCTGGATATCCGCATCCCCCGTAGCCGACCGTATCCCGACACGTGCTTCCCCCCAGGTCCCGAATTCACGCCCGGCGGCGACTTCCAGTCCATAACGGCTGACCCGATATTCGGCAATATGCTCTTCGTTATCATAAATGTTGAATGTCTTTCTTTCAAAAGATAGTCCTGTAGAGAAAAAATAGCGCGTATCCCGGCCAACCGGCTGGTAAAACTCCGTTGAAAAAGAAGGCTCCTCCCCAACCTGCAAAATAGACCGCCATTCAGCGTTAAGAGAATTCATCGCGGTCCTCGTGTAACTGACGCCTGCATTAAACGTGTTGTTCCCCTCGAAGTTATTGGCGAGGGTTATACCGAACTGGAGATAATTCGGGCCCCATGATTTTTCTTTCGCATAAATGGCCAGCCCGGTTTTCCCCTCTTCCTCTACAATATCGTAGCGGATGTTCTCAAACAGCTCCAGCCCGTAAAGCCGGCCGATATCCGCCTCAAGAGCCTCGACGTCCAACGGTTTGCCGACGTTTACTTTGAGATAGGATTTTATGACATCGTCACTTATGCGGGATTGATTATACAATTTCACAAATTCTATAATGGACGGTCCCTTTTTTGTCCTTTTTAAGGTAGCAAGATACTCGGCATAAGTCTCTTTTCTGAGAGACAGCCGGGATAGTGCCGCCTTCTTCTCCCATGCCGCTTTGACACCCATTGGGATGGCTTCAGCCGATCGATCAAAAGATGCCGTGGTAATGTCTCCGAGATCCGGGATTATCAATATATCGCTTTCGGATAGTGTTCTCAGCTGGGCTTCTGTGTTTCTCCGGGTCAGGATGCCGGTGAGCTGGGAGGTGACCCCCAGTGCCGAATTGATTTCCTCCCGTTTCAGAAGCGGGGAACTGATATCCACCACGATGAGAACGTCGGCACCCATTTTTCGGGCCACATCCATGGGCAGGTTATTGCTCACGCCGCCGTCCACAAGCAGTTTCCCATCTATCTCAACGGGTGAAAAAACCGCGGGAACGGACATGCTCGCCCGCATGGCTTTTGCCAGGTCCCCGGATCTTATGACAACAGCTTCACCGGTCACAATATCCGTGGCAACGGCTCGATACGGGATGGTGAGGTTGTCGAAATCATCAATTGACACTACCGGCAGGGTCAGGGATTTGAAAATAAGATCGATTTTCTGCCCCTGGATGAAACCGGAGGGCAGTTTCACCTTACCTTCGCTGAAACCGGGTTTGGCTTTTACGAGAAAGAGGTCATCGTCTTTTTTCCGCCGAAAAGAACGGTCTTTGCGCGGCGGATCATCTTTAAATGCATCCGCCCAGTCGATGCTGTTGATTGTCTTCTCAATTTCTTCCACTGTCATGCCGGAGGCATATAAACCGCCGACAATGGATCCCATGCTGGTGCCGGCGATATAATCGATGGGGATGCGCATTTCCTCGAGGACCTTCAGCACGCCGATATGGGCGGCACCCCGGGCGCCGCCCCCGCTCAGCACCAGTCCTACAGAGGGCCTATTTTTTGATACATTATGGGGTGTCTTCTCCCCGGCAGCTGTCAAGGAATTTGATTGCATCATAAAAACAAACGACACCCAAAAAAACAGAAAAACTTTATATTTTCTCATTCCTTTATTCTCCTTTCGTAGGAAGGAGGTATAAACACCCTGAGCCACGGTTCGGGGCTGTGCCTGAACAGCTTTCATTCCGCAAAATTCAGTAATCTGTTTCAGATTTTTTAACTTTCGGTTGATTGACTATATACCATCACCGGTTATTTACCCTCATGTTACCATATGATCTTGTACCCTGCCTCGATGGAACCATCTGTTGGGCGATCCCTGCCGATGCCGATTGAGGGACGCACGTAGGCACTATGACCTTTAGTGCCGAAAAACTTGTCCAACATGGTTCCGGCCTCTATGTCGATAAGCATAAACTCAATATCATTTTCATAGTCTAAAACTATCTGCGGATCAACCATGGCCCAATACTGCTTATTCGATGATCCCCAAAGGAGGAATATATCTATAAGACCCTGATGAATCTCATTACGGCCTTCATCCTCGTCCACGCTGAACTTGTGCTGATAAGCGGGTGCCACAAGCGTTCCCTTGATGCCGAACGGCGCGAAGAAGACAAGAAATGCCTGGGGCCCGAATGCAGTCGCTCCGGTCCCCAGCACGTCGTCCGATGCCGTATTGAGGAAGGTTTCGAAACCCACCGCGAACGCCAGTTTCTTGGACATATCCAGGTACGGCACGGTCAGGAAGCGGAAATCGATGTCTCCAAGGCCGGATTCGTCCAGATCATCAATACCGTCATCATTGATGTCCGCCTCAATGAAGGCGTATCGAATTCTGGTTCGAAACTGCCACTTGCCGCCGGCGAATGGCGTCCGGAACTCGAAGGTGGTGATGTTCTGTATCCCGTCACCGGCCGTATTGAGCCAGAGGAACTCGTTATAGATTCTGGCATCATGCGTGAAATTAACAGGATTGGTACCTGTCTTGTCCTTCTTCATTGCCGCCTTGGTATCATCCTGGGCTTGGGCGCCCGTCGACATCCAACCGGCTACCAGAAGTCCTGCGAGGACTGCACTGAAAATTGTGGTTCTAATATTCATTTTTTGTTACCCCCTTTTTGAATTATCCGCATCACGGGAATTGTCCTGATCTACTGTCTACTGCTTGTCAGTACTCAGTGAAAGCGCCACTGCTTCGGCATACGTCATGATGGCGACTTCCCCCACTTTCAGGTTCTTTATAACCGCCTCGTCCACGACGGGCAACACCATGAAATTCCCCCTCGGGCCCTGGATGGCGACCTTCTTCTCTTCCCTGTTGATGGCGACGACTTTGACGACGGCCTTAACGACGGCTCCCACCAGGCCGGCAGGTTCCACTTCCTTGGGTGCTTTGCCGGCTTCGGCCAATATCACAAGCGGCGTTGCCTTTTCCTCGGCCGTCGGCTCACGAAATTCGGCACGCAGGAAGGTCAAGTATTCCGCTTGAATCGAATCACCCACCTTAATCTCGTCAAACCGCTCGACTTTCTCAGTCGCGGTCAACGTAACCAGGTTTCCCTGCGGTCCCTTCAGTGTGAGTTTGCGATTTTCCTTGTCGATGTTCTCGACGGAAGCTTTAATGTTGACACGGAGCCACTTCTCCTTGGCCAGCGGTTTGTCGCAAGTTGACTCCTGCGCAAAAGCTGTCGTGATAAAGATGAGCGCGAAGAAAATAACGGTGCCTGCCATTCGTTGAAGCTTGCATTTCCTCATTTCTGATATTCCTTTCTTTAGCTTGGTTATTTAACTTTCTCGAAATCCG
>JAUXEW010000287.1 GCA_030620375.1 Desulfobacteraceae bacterium
CAAATCCGTTTTTCCGGATTCACATGGGAGCCGGTTATTGCAGATTTCCGGTTCAGTCCCAAAGAAATTAATGCGAGTATTACGGAAGCTGATTTGTGCGGAATTCAAACCCCGGGTACTTTAAGCATTAAGCCCGGAACGATGCAAATCAACTTAAATCCGGTTGGGAAAAGTATAAAATTGGAAACCGCTTTCCCCTGTTTCGGCGTTAAAAGAGGATTAATTCATGGTGATGCTGATGTTAATGGCATAATTTCTGCTGAGGGTCCATTTAATGCTTTACGTCAATCGATTGAGGGCAATTATAAACTTTATGCTACCGACGGCCGTATTTATCGGTTCGGGGGATTGGCCAAGGTGTTTGCGCTATTAAATATTACGGAGATCTTCAGAGGCAAGCTGCCGGATCTTGTCGAAGAGGGGTTTGCATATACATCTATTGAAGCGGCTGGGCAATTTGAAGGTCATAAAATCATCATCAACTCCGTGGTTATCGACGGGGCATCTATGGAGATCGTCTTTCAGGGTGAAATCGATCACAAACGCAACACGTTGGATCTAACCCTTTTGGTGGCCCCATTAAAAACGGTAGATTTTATTATTAAACAGACACCACTGGTCAATGATATCCTGGGTGGAACACTGGTTTCCATCCCCTTTAACATCAGGGGTGATTTGTGGAATCCCAAAGTCACCGCACTTCCCCCTTCCGCAGTGGGGGCAGGTCTTTTTGGAATCATGAAAAATATACTTAAACTTCCTGTAACCATCATACAGCCTTTAATTCCCAAGGCGGAAAATGATACCCCGAATTGATTTAATACCCCAAAAATTGAAGGAGGACAGCCATGGATATAAAATCAGTAAAGATTGAAAATCCTGATGCGTTAAACATGATTTTGGGCCATTCACACTTTATTAGAACAGTTGAAGATATTTATGAAGCCATGGTCAATGGCATCCCCATGGCCAAATTCGGTCTGGCCTTCTGCGAAGCGTCCCAGGATTGCCTCGTTCGATATGCCGGAACCGATGAAGCGCTTATTGAGCTGGCCAAGAAAAACGCCTATAGTCTTTCAGCCGGCCATAGCTTCATTCTCTTTATGAAAGACGCTTTCCCCATCAACGTGTTAAATGCCATTAAAAATGTTCCGGAAGTTTGCCGTATCTATTGTGCCACTGCCAACCCGGTTGAGATTATCATAGCAGATACGGAGTTGGGCCGGGCCGTCCTGGGGGTGGTCGACGGCTATGCCTCAAAAGGAATTGAAACAGAAAAAGATATTAAAAAGAGAAAGGAATTGCTGCGCACGATCGGTTACAAACAATCGGTTTAGGCTTAGGACTCGCGCAAAAATAACGTCACATTTTTGTGACGGGTACTATTTTATAAATTCAGGACAAACATCTGCTCATTGATGACTTGTCCCCATTGATCGACTTTGTGTTCTTTGGCAAGCCTAAACCCCTGCCGCTCATAAAGTGCCCGCGCCACATCAAGTCCTTGGCACGTCCATAGAAACACCCGCTTATGGCCAATAGTTTTGCAAAACCTTACCGCCTCGTCCAGCAGGCGTTTCCCTATGTCAAACCCCTGATATTCAGGCGTAACAATAAACCACCTGAGGCGAGCGCCTTCATCACTTGAAAGGCTGCCGTCAATGACCACACTACCAACAAATCTTTCATCGATCTTCCCGATCCATAGCCTGTCTCTATTCTCTTGATATGCGGTCATGAATTCAGACAACTCACTCCCCACCTGCGCCTCAAAGGATATGTCAAACCCACAGTTATCATAATAATAGACGGCATGGCATTCGGTGATTTGACCGATGGCACCGGGGTAATAGCCTGTCAGTTCTAATTTTTCCAATGGATTTTCTCTCATTTTTAAATTTTCAGCTAAGTCCAAGCAGGTTTTTCGCATTCTCCCCACAAATGGCAGCGATTTCTTGCTCAGATAACCCGGCTTCAGACATTTCTTTAAAATATCGTTTCGGCTCTAGTAAAGGGTAGTCCGTTCCGAAGAGAATTTTATCCAACCCCGCAATTGTCTTGGCATATGAGTAAATCTGCGGATCATAAAGAAACGGTGAGGCAGCGGTATCAAAATAGACGTTCTTCAGGCTTTCTTTCACTTCCCTTTTGAGTAAATTAAAGAAAAAGATCCCGCCCCCCCAATGGCCAAGAACAATTTTATTTCTCGGAAATCGTTTGACCAGTTTAAAAATCTGAGCCAGGGTCATGGGGGTTTTACCCGGATATGTATGGCCCACTGGTTCATTTGTATGAAGTAACACCACCATGTCCTTTTCACGGCTGATGTCCATAATCGGCGCTAACTTATCAAGGGCGGGGTCATCGATGCCGGTTCCATAAAATGCCAACTCCCCAACCCCGGTCAACCCGCTGCTGATACATCTTTCAACCTCTTTTACGGCGCTTTTATTAAAGGGATCTACGCAACAAAAACCGATTAAGCGGTCGGGGTATCGATTTACCGCTTCCACGATATAGTCGTTATTTGCCTTGAACCTATCTGATCGCCTCCAGGGGAAACCGAAAACAACGGATCGATCCACTCCCTGATCGTCCATGACCGCGATAATATCATCTACCCCTGCCAGTTTTGATTTCGGTGATTCATATAACAACTTGAATTCCGGCTCATCAGAAAAATAGTTTTCCCTGCTTTCACGCACAGCTGGATGGATGATATGCGTATGAAAATCGATGATCAATCCGGCACCTCCATTTTAATATCGAGACCTTTTGAAAATCACCTTATGTTGACGATTAAAACTCCCTCCATCAAGTTACGGGGAATACTCGCTACGGTTCGTTTTCCGATTATGGCCTTAAATCACATTTTCTCAGCGGAAACAAGCTATTGACTGTTAAGTATATTTATATACAATAGAAATTCTTTTTTTATCAAGGGATCTTTTCACGATTAGTTGGTGTTAATTAAGGCAAAATAAGTAAGTTATCTCCAATTGAACAGGTGTGATCCCACAGGGTACAAGGGGTCAAGGGGTCAAGGATTCGAGTGACACGAAGTGACGCATCAGCGCTCAATACCAAAGCATTACAAAGATTTGAAAGTCTGGCAACAGTCATACGAACTCTGTTTAGAGATATATAGCATAACAGCAACATTTCCAAAGGAAGAAAGATACGGTCTAACTTCACACCCTTGAATCCTTGACCCCTGGAATCCTTGGACCCTCTTCTCCAACTAAATTGGAGAAGAACCTTATCAAGTAAATATCATGAAGATGAATAACCTTCAATTATCCCGAAACAGGGAACGCCATGTGGTTTTAATTACACCGGAAGTGCATTGGAATACCG
>JAUXEW010000160.1 GCA_030620375.1 Desulfobacteraceae bacterium
ATTGAAACCATCCTGCTGGATACGGTCAGCGAACTGACCGGCTATCCTGTGGAAATGCTGGGACTGGACATGGATATTGAGGCTGACCTGGGTATCGACTCCATTAAACGGGTGGAAATCCTTTCCACACTGGAAGAAAAAATCCCCGGCCTTCCACCGGTCGAACCGGAAATGATGGGAACACTAAAAACGCTTAATCTGATTATTCAATATCTCTCACAGCATAATTCAGAAAACTCACTCAGAAATAAAAAGATTGATTCACCAATATCTTCAAATAGCTGTAAAATAAAACCTCAAAAAGAACTTAAGAATTTACCGGCACCCGTCGCAGCAACAAAGCGCCACAACATCGATCGACAAATCATTTCACTGGTACCCAGACCGTTCAAGCAGAAATCCGGATTTTCAATTCCTCCCCAAAAAAAAATTTACGTTCTTGACGATCAATCGGGCCTCTCCGAAGCGATCATTAATGAGTTTTTATCCCGAAAAATAAATGCCGATCTTGTTTCATCCGATCTCGTTAATGACGGTCAATCACTGCAAGACGCCGCCGGCCTGATTATAATACCGGATAAAAAAGCGGTCGAACCGATGACCGGTTGGAATGAACAAGGTGCCTTGTTTTTAAAAAATGCCTTAATGCTCGCCAAGCTGGCCGCCCCATCCCTGTTGGAATCCGCCAAAAAAGGCGGGACAATATTTGCCACCATATCCAGTTTGGACGGGGCGTTCGGATTTAACGGCCAAGGGGTAGCAAATCCCATGATGGGAGGCCTCTCCGGCCTTGCTAAAACCGCCGCACTGGAATGGGACGGCGTGTCGTGTCGTGCCATTGATATCTCACCAAATTGGAATCAATACCCGGACATCGCCAGAATAGTTGTAAATGAGCTGTTAAACAATACCTCACACCCTCCGGTTGAAGTGGGATGGAATCAAGACGGGCGATATGAACTCAGGCTGAAACCCGCTCCATATCCTGATGGGAAAATCAACCTCAAAAACGGCGATGTGGTGATAATTACCGGCGGAGCAAGAGGCGTTACCGCGGCGGCGGCCCTTGCCTTAGCCAATCATTGCCGGCCGACCCTTATTCTGCTGGGCCGTTCCCCGGAGCCATACCCGGAGCCGGTCTGGCTAAGAAATATAAAAAATGAAGCGGAGATGAAAAAAGCCATCTTGAAACACGAGTTCACCGACCGGAAAGTGTCTCCGGTCATGGTAGGCAATCAATATCACCGGTATATGGAAAATAGAGAAATCATCCGCAACTTAGAACGATTAAAATCAACAGGTGCCGTAGTTGAGTATTGCCCGGTTGATGTTCGAAACGCCGACAGTGTCCGGACAGCACTTGACCATATCCGGTCATCCCACGGTTCCGTTTGTGCCGTCATCCATGGTGCCGGTGTACTGGAAGATCGACTGATCATTGATAAAACACCCGATCAGTTTGAAAAAGTTTTTGAAACCAAGGTCAAAGGGCTGTTTAACCTGCTGGATGCAACAAAGACCGATGAGTTAAAGTACATTGTGCTCTTCTCATCCATCACCGCCAGAATGGGAAACAAAGGCCAGGTGGATTATGCTATGGCCAATGAAGCATTAAACAAAGTCGCCCAACAAGAATCCGTCAACCGGAAAAACTGCCGGATCATTTCCATCAACTGGGGCCCCTGGGACGGCGGGATGGTATCACCGGCCATGAAAAAAACACTTTCTCGAAACCATGTTGATCTGATCCCTATTGAAGCCGGCGCCAATTGCATGCTTTCCGAAATGATGGGCGATCCAACCCATCCGGTAGAAGTCGTAATCGGAGGATCAATTCCCGGAGAAACAGAATACCAGGAAAAAAATGAGGGTGAGAATGTTCCGACATCAAGACCAGTTCGTAATAAAAAGCGTTCCCTTTCTCTCGCATTTCAACGGGACATCAATATTAAAGAATATCCGATTCTCGGATCTCACGTCCTTAACGGTACACCGGTTGTCCCTTTGGCATTGATGGCGGAATGGTTCGGACATGGCGCGCTCCATGAAAACCCTGGCCTCATATTTCATGGATTTGACGATATGAGGGTGTTTAAGGGAATTAAAATAGGCCGGGAAAACCGAAAAATCCGTCTATTGGCGAGCAAGGTCAGAAAAAGCAATACCTTCTACGAAGTGGATATGGAGATCAGAAACGGTATCCGTGACGGCCGAGAAGTCGTCCATTCCAAAGCCAAAGCAATTCTAACGGATACCGTGGCACCGCCACCCCCATTTGAAATTCCGAATTTTTCCCACTCCGGCGGATACGCTCGAAGTATTGAAGAAATATATGATAAAATTCTTTTTCACGGGCTTGACCTTCAAGGCATTGAGGAGGTCACCAGTTTATCTTCCAATGGAATCATAGCCCGTATTTCACCTGCCCCTTCTCCGGAAAAATGGATGAAAAATCCGTTAAGGAGTAAATGGGTCGGTGATCCTTTAGTACTGGATTCTGCATTTCAGATGGCGTCGATATGGTGTTTTGAAAAAATGGGCTTTGTGTCGCTTCCCATCTATAGCGCCTCTTATCGTCAATATCACAACCATTTCCCCAAGGATTCTATAACGGCCATACTTGAAATTACCCGTGCTGAGGAGCACAAAATGAAAGGAAATTTTACGTTTCTTAACCGGGATGATACGGTAATTGCCCAGATCACCGGTTTCGAAGCGGTTATGGATGCATCTCTATATGGGGCGTTTAAACCACACTATGCAAAAAAACCATAAACGGGATCTTCAATACGGCAGGTCTAATGGGTTTTTGAAGATAGCGGAGAAATGTCCCTTAAGGTTTTAACGATATGCTTTAATGCGGTCAAGAATGTTATGATATCTTCCTCTTTATTATCCACACCAAAGGCAATTACCAAAGTTCCCTGGGCATCCGCATGATCGAGTCCGATAGACAATAATACATGGGAGGCCCGGAGTGAGCCGGTGGCGCATGCAGAGCGGGTTGAGACGGCGACATCCTCATCGTCCAGCATCAGCATTACGCTCTCGCCTTCAATGTATTTGATTGAAAGCGACAATAGATTGGGAAGGCTGTCCTCTAATGGTGTGTTAATGATATATTCATCGATGTAATTGGGTAATTCCTGCAACAACCTGTTCTTTAGCTTATTTAAATGGTCAAGCCTCGCGTCAAAATCCCGGTTTGCGATGTCTGCCGCAACACCCATCCCAATAATCCCAATCAAGTTTTCAGCCCCTGCCCTTTTGTTCCCTTCCTGAACCCCGCCGTCCAAAAGGGGCCATATCACAGTTCCTCGACGAATAAATAATCCTCCCACGCCGGTAGGCCCATAAAAGGTATTGGAAGCAAAGCTGAGAAGATCGACCCCCATCTTTTGAACATCAATGGAAACCACACCAACGGAATCTACTGCATCCGTGTGAAAAAGCACTTTCTTTTCTTTGGTAATCTTAGCAATTTCTTCAATGGGCTGGATGGTTCCGGTTTCATTGTTACTATGCATAATGGAAACCAGGATGGTTTGGTCCGTAATGGCATCGGCAATGTCCTTAGGATTCACACGTCCGTTTTCATCCACTGAAACTGAAGTAATTTTAAACCCGTCCGATTTTAATCGCCGAAGACTCCGGATCACGGCATTGTGTTCAATATTGGACGTTATAATGTGCTTCCCTTTTTCAGCATTTGCCAAAACCGCTCCTTTGATGGCATGATTGACGGATTCCGTCCCGCTGGATGTAAAAACGATCTCTTTGGGCATATTACTGTTAATGAGACGTGCCACCGACTCGCGAGCCTTTTCTAGTGCTTCCGCTGCTTCTTCACCTTTTTTATGCTGACTGGAGGGATTGGCATAATCGTTGTTAATGGCCTCTATCATTGCTTCTTTAACATCCGGCAAGAGCGGTTTTGAGGATATGTGATCTAGGTTTATGATTGTCATCTTCAATGGTTCCTTATTATAATTCTCACATTAGTGATGTTCTTCAACCAAACTGGTTTGACACGCTTTGCAAAAGGTAACGTCTTCCATTATCTCTACGTCACAATATGGGCAATAACATTTATCCCCATCATTATGCACATGTTTTTCCTTTCGCATTATTTCCACCACAGGCTTGCCCTTTTTCCGCCCTTCATAGTCTTTAATGGCCATCTGGAGTGCATCAGCCCCTAAATTCGAGCAATGGAGTTTGTTTTTCGGCAGTCCGTCCAATGCTTCGGCAACGTCTTTGTTGGTAATTTTTTTAGCCTCATCAATACTTTTTCCTCTGGCGATTTCTGTCAGCATGCTGGAAACCGCAATCGCCGAACCACACCCAAAAGTTTGAAATTTAATATCGTCGATATGTTCATCCTTAACTTTCAGATATATGGTCATTATATCACCGCAAAGGGGGTTTCCGACCTCCCCCACCCCATTGGCGTCTTCAATCACACCGACATTTCTCGGATTTCTGAAATGATCCATAACTGTTTTCGAATACATCGGAATTCCTCCTTAAAGTAATTATCGATTGCTCGTGCGTCTCTTTTTTTTTATTATAATCATGATTTAAGTTTAGTAAACATAACTGATTAAATCTTTTTCTCTGCTACGAGTCGAGCAAAATGCTCAAAAGACCGGTCATATGTTCGTTCAGCATCAGAGGTGAAACAGCATGCCGGCAATTGCCGGCTTTTTACATGATAATGGATACATTCACAACAAATCCCTTTACGGGAACAGGGGTCATAACTGCAATTACACATCGATAGATTTTGGTCTTTCCTGCATTCCATATTTCACTCCCGGGTATGATCGTAAACCATCATCCGGTACACCCCAAGATGCGTGGGGATTATTCTGAAATCAGCTCTATAATCAATTTTTCCGCCTTTTCCATGCTGATTCGATCCATATTGATAACCAGATCGTAAAAGTTCGGATCATCCATATATCCCTTATCTGTAAAAAAACCTAAAAAACGACTCCTTATATAATCTCTCTGTTTAATGCCTTTTTCTGCGTCCGATCGCGATAAATTGTAATTTTTCATCATGAAACGGATACGAAATTCGAGTTCCTGTACCAGAAGAATATGCCGTGTATCCGGTTTGTCTTTTAATATGAACTGGCCGCCCCTTCCGATAATGATCATGTTTCCCTTTTCATAAAGCTCCATAATGATTTTATTGATCACATCAACATAGCTCTTCTCATTCACATAACCATATCTTTCGGATATATGCCGATCGATAAATTTGGCGTTTATCAGTTTATCGATAAATCGCATTAACTTCGAAGCCCCGTCTTTTTCAAAGGAATGGATTTGACCGGAAGAGACCTTAAGCTTTGATGCCGCCTCTTTTATCATATCCTCATTGATGCAGCCATAATCCAGTTTTTTGCTTAACCGCTCGGCAAGGGTCCAGCCGCCGGCACCAAATTGCCTTGAGATCGTAATAACAGCCATTTTTCAGCACCTCCGAATGTTTTTTTAGTAAGTGTCCACCCGCATTGCGGGTGGTTGTATGTTTCCCGCATCACGGGGAAAATAACGGAGACTTAAACCGGCTAAAGGAAAATGTGATCCCGGTGCAAAGCACCGCGCTTTTCAAAACAATATACTCCGTATAGATTATATTCATATTAATACGATAACACTTTTTAATAAAAATTACCAACGAATGCCGTTTTTCTTTAAAAAAGTCGCTTGATTTAGGGTAAATACTTAGAATCTAATTTATATGGCTGAATTTGATGAATACAATTGATTAAAATGTAAAAATTTTATAATAAAATAAAAATAGCAATCGAAGCTCCCTGCAGGAAATTTTCTTCCGTAAGGATGATGCCCTATTTCAGATTCGCTTGATAGTGTCCATCCATAGAGGGTATATTTTGGTTCAGAGAAAGGCCTGAGCGATTTTGAAACCTCAGGCATAGCATATGTGTGCTATTTTGAGGATTTAAAGCCTCCCCGAGCAAGCTACGGGGAATGTAATCGCTATTGCCGTTCAATAAGCTGGGTTATCCATAAGGAAATCGGAAAATGCCGGACACAAAACTGCTTTACAATAGTCGAATCACGAAGGTTTATTTAGCCTATATCAACAAAAAGTATCCTGCCATTGATACAGACCATATTCTGAATTATGCGGAAATGACCGAAGAAGAGGTGGAAGACCAGGCCCACTGGTTTAGCCAATATCAGGTTGATCGCTTCCACGAAGCCCTGATTCAAATGACCGGCAATCCGAATATTGCAAGAGAGGCGGGTCGATATAGCGCATCCTCAGAAGCATTGGGGGTTGCCAAACACTATTTATTGGGATTGTTGAATCTAACATCACTTTACATGTTGATTCCTAAGGTTTACTCCATTTTTAGCAGGGGCGTTGTCATTAAAGGGAAAAAGGTCGGTCCTAATCAAGTCGAGATTGTTTCTACCCCCCTGCCGGGTACAAATGAAAAATCCTACCAATGTGAAAATCGAATCGGTATGTTCGAATCTGTGGCAAAACTATTTACTTCAAAGTTGGCCGATGTTACAAAAATTTCATGTTTTCATGACGGAGACGATTGCTGTCGTTACCTTGTTAC
>JAUXEW010000059.1 GCA_030620375.1 Desulfobacteraceae bacterium
GAAAGAATGTTAAAGGCGCTGATAATCTCTTTGGAAAACAAATCCTTGAATCCTTGGACCCTCTTCTCCAACTAATTTGGAGAAGAACCAAAAATAAAACCGCTGGTAAACATTCAGATAATACATTTTTGGGGTCATTGCAAAAACAAATTAATCAGCCGGCCGTTTGCTGAAATATGTTTGAGAACTCATCTTTTCCCGAAAATTGCGGGATAATGGTTCTGTCCATTGACAAAAATAATGGTTGTTGAGAATATGAAATTAAGACAAAAAATGTCGTTGCCATCATCCGCTTCTAACCTTTTTGGTTCCGGCTTGACCGGGTTAGGATTAAAGTTATGGAAAAGAAAAAAATTAGCGTTGGCATTCTATTTGGCGGCAAATCCGCAGAACATGAAGTCTCCTTACAATCCGCAAAGAATGTAATCGACGCCATTGATAAAGAAAAATATGATCCGGTATTAATCGGCATTGATAAGTCCGGGAAATGGCTGCTAAATGAAAGCTCTGATGTCTTGCTCAACATTGACAATCCAAAGCTCATCAAACTCGATCAATCAAGCGATTCCGTCGCGCTCATTCCGCAAAGCAAAGGCAGGATTTCGAACTTCTCGCACAAAGGCGCCCATAAATCAATCGATGTAATCTTCCCCATTCTCCATGGGCCATTTGGTGAAGACGGTACCATTCAAGGATTACTCAAACTAGCCGATATCCCGTTTGTCGGGGCAGGTGTATTGGCATCTGCCATTGGAATGGATAAGGAAATAATGAAACGCCTGTTTCGTGATGCAAATATACCGATTGCAAATTTCATTGTGATTAGAACAGAAGAAAACTTACCGCGCTATGAGGACGTAATCAAAGAAATGGGCAGCCCCCTTTTTATAAAACCTGCCAATTTAGGTTCTTCAGTTGGTGTCCATAAAGTCAACCGCAAGATAGACTTTAAAATCGCCATTGAAGATGCATTTCAGTATGATACAAAGATCTTAATAGAAGAATATGTCAATGGGAGGGAAATTGAATGCTCGGTTTTGGGAAGTGCCCATCCAATCGCATCAGTTCCGGGCGAGGTCATAACACACCATGACTTTTATTCATATGAGGCCAAGTACATAGATGAAAAAGGCGCTGTCTTACAAATTCCGGCAGATCTATCAGTAGATACCGTAAAGAAAATCAAGGAATTGGCAATAGCGAGTTTTAAAACCCTGTCTTGCGACGGAATGGCAAGGGTTGACTTTTTCCTTAGAAATGAGGATGACGCTATTGTTAATGAAATCAATACAATTCCAGGATTTACATCAATCAGTATGTATCCGAAACTATGGGCGGCGAGCGGGATTTCGTACACTGACTTAATTGACAGGCTTATTCAATTGGCATTTGAAAGATATGAAAGGGAGCAAAAACTTCAAACCTCATATATCCTTGAATGATTGAAGCTCCCGGCAGCACGCAGCGGGGTATCACAATCAAATAGAATCTGCTTTAAACCTCCTGACAAGCCATTTTAATCTTTTTGCTGTAAAGCACTTAGCGAAGTGGCGCACAAATCCTGAGGAATGAAGCGTACTTACAGTACGTTTCAATGACGAAGGGTGAAGCGCAACGCAGGCACTTTAGTGAAGCTTTTCAGCGCTAATTGGACTTTTTACGAAGTCATCAACCATTAGTGCGAACCGGAACCTATCAATATAGCCCAATCAGGAAATATACTCGTATCAATAGAGAATATCGCTGTTCCGATCGTGTAGAACAAGATGGATATGACAAGAACACCAATAATGTTGATAAAGACTCCCACTTTAGCCATTTCTGAGATCTTGATCTTCCCACTACCAAAAATAATGGCATTGGGGGGTGTGGCAACAGGCATCATAAAAGCACAGGACGCGGAAAGCGTTGCCGGTATCATCAGCAGCAGCGGATTGGCTTTCATGGCAAATGCCACAGACGCTAGAATTGGAAGAATCATTTCCGTTGTGGCGGTGTTGGACGTAAGTTCCGTTAAAAATGTAATACTGAAGCATATGATGAGGATCATAAGAAATGGCGGCATACCGGCCAACCCGGCAAATTTATTGCCTATGAGGGCGGAAAGACCGGTAACTTGAAACCCTTTTGCCAATGCAAAACCCCCACCGAAAAGGAGCACAATATTCCACGGAAGTTTCATGATCACGTCAGGGCTCATAAGCGTGGATGACGTGGCACCCATGCTCCGGCTTGGAATCAGAAACATAATCATGGCCATAAAAAGGGCCACGGTCCCATCATCGATCAGGTCTGGATAAGGAATAAGGTTGGACCATCCGGGTATGGAAAAAAATCCCAGATTAAGCTTTTTCCTGAACACCCAAAGGAATGCTGTGAAAAAGAAAATGATGAGCACCGCTTTTTCTTCAAAACTCATCAGGCCTAACTCATCGTATTCTTTTTCCACAATGGATCTGTCCACCGATATGTGAGCCGGAACGCGATAAAAAATTTGTGTAATAATACCCCAGACAATTCCCAGCATAATAATGGTTAACGGAATGCCCATGACAATCCACATACCGAATGTAATCGGTTCCGCCGTGGGAAATGTGATTTCAAAGATCCGTGCAAATGAAAGATTTGGAGGTGTCCCGACAAGGGTGGCAATACCTCCCAGCGAACAGGCATAAGCGATACCGAGCATCAGGCCGACCGTAAATTTGTGAGTCTCTTTGGGATTAAACTTTTCCTCCATCTGAAATACAATCGCCATTCCGATGGGAACCATCATGATCGCTGTAGCAGTGTTGGATATCCACATGGACAAAAATGCCGAAGCCACCATGAAACCCAAGACAATTCTGGAAGGCCCGCCTCCGATGATACGGATGATAAATAGCGCAATTCGTTTATGTAGGTTCCACTTTTCCATTGTCAGTGCAATCATAAACCCGCCCAGGAACAGAAAAATCGTGCTGTTAATATAAATGGGGGCTGTCGCCGTTCCCTTCAAAATACCCAGTAACGGATAGAGGATCATCGGCAATAGGGCCGTAGCAAAGAGAGGAATCGCGTCCGTGATCCACCATACCGCCATAAGGGCGGCCACGGCGGCCATTCGCGTGACAATTGGGTTTTCCGGATCCAAATCATAAAACAGTATAATGATGATAAAAAGTAATGGCCCCAGAAGTAAACCGGCTTTTTGGGTCATATGCTTGTCGTTCCCGGATTTTTCTTCATGCATACTATCTCTCCTCTTTTTTTATGGATAGTCCTGCTGCAAACCGTGTGCCGCTTAATATCCCAAACTCCGACAGGATATCACCGAACCTATCCGGCCAACCAGTTCCTGTACCGTGCTATCCGGTTTTCATATAAGCGTATTAGTTCCAAATCTTTATTTCCCCGCAAACCCTTTTTGGCGAAATAACGGATGGCATTTTCGAGGTTTAATCTGGACAATGATTCTTTTCGTTCAATTGTTCGCTGTCTGTGCATCTGATGACCCCAATTAATGATTTTCTTCAGGCGGTCTTTTGGGAGTATATGAGTTCGGGATTCTTGCGACATCCAATTAAGCACAACCCAGTAAGATTCAAAAAAAGGCGTGAGAAAAGCGGCGAACTGCTTCAGCTTTCGATAACCCGGAGAGGTGATGTTATATGTGTCCGGCAGTGTCGGATGTGGCGTCAGTATGGCATCGTCGATAAAGGCTTTGACGCTTTTCCGCAGGTAATAATCGGATAATTGTTCTGGGTCATGAGTGAATTCAAAGCTGAAAAAGTCTTCAAGAAACCGGTAATCCGAAACGATATCCGCCATCTGAAACTGGAATGCGTCATGTGTCAAAATAGATAGGGCCGCATACGCCGCCGGGACAAAATGGGTGATACAGTTATTTTTATAATACTCTAAAATGGGCCGCTTGTTGTTTTTTACTATGACTGTATCGGTGGGCTGCCACACACCTTGTTTTGCCTGAACGGTTTCAATGATTTTGACCTGGCCATACCGGTTGAGAACACGTGCAACCGTACGGTATGGATGAGCCGCCAGCGATTCGCTTAAGGCAGCTCTTTTAGAGGCTAAAAAGGCTATATACGTTTCAACATCTTTCATAAGATGTTCGAATGATCGGATCGGTTTTTGCGAATTTAAAAGGGCGCCGGCAACCAATGACTGGGGGGTCACAATCGTGGCTTGATCAATATCATTCATGATTTTGTTGCCCAGTTGTCTGCAGAGCATATGTTTTTGCTTGGAAGAAAGGCCTGCGCAAGGCAGATCCATCTGTTGGATAAAATCATCAAGAGAGATAGGATCATTGAATTTGACATAGATTTTTCCAAACCGTTTCTTCAGTATTTTGCCGGCCTTTAAGAGCTGTTTTGCGCTTTCCGGTTTTTTCTGTCCGCCTTCGATCTCAATGAGGTATTCGCTTTCCTCCGGAACGCGATCGTATCCGATATACACGGGAACAAATATCAGATCTCTGCAAGCCCCTTTCAGGAAGGAATCCAGCAAGATGGTTATCATACCCAATTGGGGCTGAAGCAGTTTCCCGGACCGGCTCCGAGTGCCTTCGATAAACACATTAATATGAAATCCTTCCTCAAGCAGTTTGAAGATGTATGCAGAAAAAACCTTGGTGTAAAACACCGCCCCTTTAAATGATCTTCTGACAAAAAACACCCCGGCCATTCTAAGGAGAGGGCCTAACGGCCAGAAGGAGAGGTTTTTCCCGGCAACAATATGGGGAGGTGACATATGGTGCGTGTACATCACGGTAAGCATGATCATCGAATCAATATGGCTCCGATGACAAGGAACAAAAATAACCGGACCTTTAAGGGCCATGCCCTTGATTTTTTTGAGCTGCTCCGCATCAACACTAATTCCGTCAAAAATAGTAGTGGAGAGCCATCGCACGATTCGAACCGATAAGCCGACAAAACCGGGCCGATATTTGGCCGCGATCTCATCAAAATACCGCACTGCTTCTCCACGGGACCGGTAAAGAGAAACATTTCTTCGATTCGCATACCGCTTCATATATGCTTGTAGTTCATCCTCTGTAAGAATATTTTGCTTGATTTCATCGTAAGATTTTAATACCGGTCCTGTCGTACTTTGCCTGTGCCGAGTGATCTGAGATAATAGATCTCGCCTGAGAATCAACGCCAAGTGCTCCGTATTCAACGACGATCCAAGATATTGGTGAATAAACCGTTTAAGATTAACCGGCTGAGAGAGCTCGACAAACATCTTTTCCGGTCTTACCAGCGCCTTAAAAAGCTTTCTGATCTTGCCGGGTCTTTGCTCGAATCCGAAAAATATGTCACTAAATTTCATTGCAGAAGTAGCCGGCGCTTTAGTATAAAAAAATAGTTGCGGTACAATGAAAATAGGCCGGTCAGTGCGAGTTTGTAATTCGATCAGATATTGGAGTGGATCGGTTTTTTGCTGAACAAACCGCTGGTAAAAATCGCGCTTTTCAACCAGCGACATAAATACTGAATTACCTTCAAGAATCCGGCGCTCTAAATATCCCTCTCTGAACAAATCCGGCAAGGGACGACGGGTTAACCAATGATGAATACGGACATATGAAATGCGAAGAAATTTTTTAAAGGAGTTTAGGAACAAAAACCGATAATTGAGGGCAATAGTCGGAGTTGATATTCCGATGGACGAGAACCGGATATATGAAAAAAAATATTCAAATGTGCTCCGATATTTGTTTACGACAATAATACCGGCGTCTTTAGGAAGATCTCTGATAATGTTGACTTGATCCTTTGAAAACTGAATTCGAAAAAAGAGCACCTTGAACAAAAAATGCCATATCGAACCGATACGCGCGGGAAGTTCACAGAAGAAATGATTATACGTTCCCTGTAAGAAGCGGTCCACCGCTTTGTTCATTCTTGCTAAAAGAATTCGCAGTTCCTCTTGCATCGAAATTCCGAAAATGGGATTTTTATAGGGTTTTTAACGACACCACTCTGCCGGAAATGTATCCGTTGTCTATATTCGATGCCACTTGAAAAATCAAATGGCTTCCAAATTTCACGGCATTTCTCGGTGAAAAGATGAGTTCTCAGACATATCTCAGCAAACGGCCGGCTGATTAATTTGTTTTTGCAATGACTAAAAAAATGTATTATCAGTTCTAACATGCTATAAAACCGGAGGTAATTAGAAACCATTTCAAAATCGATTGTGGTGTTTTAATGAAAGGAATTGTTCATTCATGAAAGCTCGTGAACTAAAGGTTGAAGAATACCGGATTACGGAAAAACCGTTCTACCTCCCGATTAAGGACGAAGTGGAAATATTTAAAGCCGCTTTTCGGTCAAAAATTCCAGTCCTTCTCAAAGGTCCGACAGGAACCGGTAAAACCCGATTTGTTGAATACATGGCCTATATCCTCGGCCGGGAATTTCAAAACCACAAAGGCCACAAAGACCGATCTATCCCGTTAATTACGATCGCCTGCCATGAAGACCTGACTGCCACGGATCTGGTGGGAAAATACCTGCTAAAGGGTGACGAGACAGTTTGGATGGACGGACCTTTGGCAAAAGCGGTAAAAAGCGGGGGCATTTGTTATCTGGATGAAATCGTGGAAGCCAGGAAGGATACCACCGTTATCATTCATCCGCTTTCCGATCATCGTCGATTCCTGCCGGTAGACAAAAAAGGAAAAATTATTATTGCCCACGATAACTTTTTTTTGGTCATCTCCTATAACCCGGGCTATCAAAGTACATTGAAAAACTTAAAACATAGTACACGCCAGCGCTTTATCGCCATTGAATTCGATTACCCGTCTCGAAGTCAGGAAGCCCGTATCATTGGCCACGAAAGTTCAGCAGATGAAGATACGGCTTATGAGCTGGCCAAGATTGGGGAAAAAATCAGGAATCTTAAAGGCCATGTTCTGAGTGAAGGTGCCAGCACCCGACTGTTGATCTATGCGGGGAGACTGATTCAACAGGGAATACTCAAGCGAAGGGCATGTGAGATCGCCATCACCGCATCGGTTTCGGATGAAAAAGAGGTCCAAAGGGCCATTTCAGAGGTCGTGTACGCGGTCTTTCCAAAAAACCGACCCGGCAACGACTCAAATTAGGGGAATAATGGCTTGTTAAAAAAAAACGACCCGACATTACTGATCGACAGACGGTTCTTAATGGACATACTAACGGAACAAGCGCCTGCCAGCGAAGAAATTTATCCTGAGCCTTTGGCTTCGGACCATGTTTCCCAACAAGAAATCTTATTCCAATCCTCAAAGTATGACCAGTATTCACACCGGTTAACCAGCGTTTTTCTGAACACCTGTCCGTCGATTCTTCCTATTTTATCTAGAAAAGAGTTTAATGACTGGGCGCTTATGGGTCTGACCCTTCTTGAAGCATCACCTGAAGATACTGAGTGTGTTGAGCACTTTTTTCGGTCCAGTCCGGCGGTCTTGTCGGCAAGTTCTTTTTCCTGCTTAAAAGGGTGGGCGCAACAGGGTGAAAAGATTGCACGGCGTTCATTAGGGGCAGCGGCCGAGTACTATCATTCCACCCCGGAATTTTTAAAATACAGCGACGCCTATCATATCCGAAAGTGGGCCGACTGGGCCATACAAATAATGAATCATGACGCCGCCGGAAACGATTCCGTAAAATCGTTTTTCAAAGGCAGCATAGATCATTTGAAATTCATGACGTTCAGAGAGCTTAAGGACTGGAAAATGTTAGGCCTTTTATTATCCAGGTATTCACCGAAATTAGGGAGTACTTACTTTTCCAAGACCGCAATTGATATGGACGGGCTTTTCTGGCCTGAACGGAATATCATATACCGGTTAAGCTCCCGCCTGGCCGAGAAATATCCCGAACAGGCCCTCGAATTTTTCATGTGCTCACCGAAACGCTTAATGGATATCAGCCCCAATGCCCGGGATATCGTTCTCGAAATAACTGAAAAGATGACCCGACAAGAAACGGATAGAATTCTGTCCGAGTTTGATCAACTGGTGTCCGGCCTCAAGGGCTTTCCGTTTCCAACTCAACATCATATCCTTAAACAGGGAGATCTATTGGCGGAAACATCCGTCGCCGCCGCAAGGGCATATTTCAAAAATGCCGGCGCTATACTTTCCAAGACCTCCGAAGCTTTTTTAGACCATTTTGTCGAACATGGTATGTCCCTCCTTCAACACCAGGAACATCATGGAATCGAATTTTTTTCTTTAATTTGCGGAGAAGCAGAGGAAGCGCTATCAAAATGGGCAAACGCCGTTTTGCTGGAAGACTATCATAACATCCTTTCCATGTTCGCCGAAGCACTATCCGGTAAAGAGCTGAGCATTCAGGATGCCGGATCGATAGATCCCAATAAAAAGTCCTTTTCCAGATATTATCCGACGACCGACGGCAGCACGATTTATCTCCCGCCTTTTATTACCGGCGGAGAAACCAAGCGGAAGAACTTTAGCGAATACAAGGCGGCCACCGCTCATCAAGCCGGATTTGTGGAGTATGGTTCTTTTGATGGGGGCCTCCCTCAGATTGTTCATATCCTCAACTCTTTCCCGATAAAGGACCTGGCCATTGATATCTTTTTTATTCTTGAAGACCAGCGGATCGATCTGATGTTAAAACGGGATTACCGGGGCCTTGAAGAGGACCTTAATGGGGCTGTTTCAAAAGCCATGGGTCAACGGGACACCCCTGCCGAACTTCCCCTTCAGGAAGCGTTGGTTGAAATTCTGCTCCGATTAACACTCGATCGATTTGATGAAACCGACGCAAAGGCTTTGCCCACTGATTACACAAAACATATTAAGGTTTTAAAAAACATGCTTTCCGGTTTTTATAAAACCGCTCGAAATGTTTGGGACAGTTTCTCAAAAACATTGGAAATATATGGTCATTTAAGCCTTCTGTACAATATCCCACCCCATCTTTTCGACGGTGCTGCCCATGACGGCGGCAACATGGATGACAGCCGGCCGTATCACCCTTCCGCTCCGCTGTTTTTTCGGGGAAGGATCGAATCCGGCATACTTCCCGACCCTGCCGAGATAGAAGTTCTCTCGATTGAACCGGCGGATGGGCCAAGCGGTATGCCGCTATCTCTGGAAGAACTTCAACAACTGATTGAAAATCTTGATAACCCCATAGACATATTAAACGCTATCGATGGAAAAGATCTTTCCGCTCCCGGTCTTTTTATTAAAGATCTTGGGAACATGGCATGGAAAGTTAACGCACCGGATTCATCAGCAAACGAACACCAGAATCATCGGCAGTCCACCGCCGCTGTGTCACTGCCAAGCGACATAGACGGCCCGTTCTATTACGACGAATGGGACTACATCCAGGGCGCATATCGTAAAAGGTGGTGCCGCCTCACGGAGCAAGCGGTATCGCCCGTTAAGTCCGGTCTAATCGATGAGATATATGCGACCCACCGAGACCTTATTGATAAGGTGAAAAAACAGTTCCAGCGAATCCGACCCGAAATCCAGGAAATCATTCCGAGGGTCGACTGGGGAGATGAAATTGATCTCTCGGCTTTAATCCAGGCGGTGGTGGATAAAAAAGCCGGCAGTAATCCATCGGATAAAATCTTTACGCGAAAAGAAAAAAGGATCCGAAAAATTGCCGCCCTTTTCCTCATTGATATGAGTGCGTCAACCGGCAATCCGGTTCCTTGCCCGGCAGGTCCCCCTAATGGTTTTCAGGAAGGTGTTATCGATCAACGCCACCTTGCCCAAAACGAAAAAAATATAATCGATATCGAAATCGAAAGCCTGGTGGTGATCATGGAAGCCCTTGAGGCATTAAACGATGATTACGCCATATTCGGATTTTCAGGATACGGGAGAGATCGTGTTGATTTTTACATGATCAAAGATTTTGATGATCATTATTCCGAACAACTCAAAATGCGTATCAGCGGCATCAATCCCAAGCAGAGTACCCGGATGGGTCCCGCCATTAGACATGCCGTCGGAAAACTGGAAGCACTGGAAACGGAACAACGTATCCTAATTCTCTTAAGCGACGGGTTCCCCCAGGACTGCGACTACGGAGAAGACAGAACTTCCCATGAATACGGCCTCCACGATACGATGATGGCACTGCTCGAAGCCAAAAACCAAGGGGTTCGCCCGTTTTGTATAACCGTGGATCAAAGCGGAAACGATTATCTTAAAAAAATGTGCGATCCCAGCAGCTATCTGGTAATCCAAAATATCCTTTCCCTTCCCGAGATACTGCCGATGGTGGTTGAATCTTTGATCACATAAATTTGTGGGCGATAAGATCAATAATCAATGCGGCTGTCCACGAAAAATCTTTCTCTCCTAGCCCTCTGCCGGAATCAGGATCGTAATACTCATAAAACCCGTGGCGATCAGCCAAAGCAATTAATGAATTTTCAATCCAGTCTGAAAGCTCCGTTTCGCCATACTGCTTAACCCCCTGAGCCAAATACCAGTTTATATTGACCCAGACAGGACCTCTCCAGTAAAATTCTCCTTCAAAGTCGACCTGACACATATCATAGCTAGGTATGGCGACACAGTCCGTATCTGCTACACAGAAGCAATGCGCTCGAAGGTTATCCAAGACCATTTTTCCCATATCCTTGTCGGGGATACCGGCAAATAGGGGCATATAAGAAAAAATCGTGTCCCGTTTGATATGTTTCTGGTGTACAAGATCAAAATTATAATAAATGCCTTCCGCCTTATCATAAAGCTTCTTATTCATCGCCGTCTTGAGTTTATCGGCTCTCTTATAGTGAAATTGAGCATCATGTCCGATATCTTCTGCTATCTTCCCAAGATCTGCTTCGGATTTACAGAGAATAGCGTTAAACAGAACGCCTTGAATCAAAAAAGGATGGTTTTGTAAAATTTTCCCCCAGTTATAATTATTTTTATACAAATTTTCAATGAGATACGAATATTTTTCAATATAGGCACGCTTCGGCCGATCCCCCTGTTCTGCAAGCTCATCATATTTTTTTTGCATACTCAAAGCCCATTCACTGGTATCGGTTATGGCCGCAAGGGGCTCATCCCACAGTGGGGCATTATCGAGCCCCGATTCCCAGGGATGAACAATAGATACAAGATTTTCAGACCGTAGGTCACGCTCCCTAAAATAAAAATCATGAAGTTTTTTTAATTTTGGATATAGTTCTCTTAAGAATGACAGCGCTCTCTCTTTATCAGGATCAAGGTTTGTCGATTCAGCGATCATGGTAGCATGCACCGGGGGTTGGCTGATACCTGAAGTAAAAACGCCGGGTGAAACTTTTCCTGAATTGTCTGCTTTCCAGTAGTTCGGTCCCGGAAAATGATTTGTATACCCGGGATTAAAGATAATATGCGGGAGGAAGCCGTCACTCCATTGTCCTCTAAAAAGCGATCTCATCTCTGTGTATGCTCTTTCAGGCGCGTAGTGAAGATACCCCCGTGAAATAAACCCCGAATCCCAGTTCCAGAGATGAGGATAGAGCCGATTTGACGGCATGGTCCAGCCCTCGATCCGGTTTTTATCAAGCACATCTTTGGCATTTTGATAAATTTTGCTGAGCTGGCTATTCGTAAATTTGGGGATTATGCTCCCGCCACCTGATTTTACACTCTTTTCATCGCCTGCCGAGATTCCAAGAAGGTTCTGGATACGTTTTTGATCAAAGCCGTTTATAATCTCCCCTTTTATTACAACGACAGGTATGGTCAGCCTTCCTGTCAGTCTTTTCACATCGTTGCGAGCAGATTCAGTTTTCGTCACATCTCTTCCCACATATCTGACCCCATTGTTGTCGAGATATGAAAGCAATTGCCTGCAGTGAGGACAGGCCGGAGAGAAATAAACTGTAATTTCAGATTCTTTCTCAGGGGTTGCCGTTTTTTCAACTTTAACCTCTTCTGATTGCAGGAGGGCGATGTCATTTAAGATTTTCCCGATTGTAGACAGCAGTTTGGGTATGTCAGGTACCTTGCCTTGCGAAAATACCTTCCCGTTTACAGTCAGAATGGGGGCGTGCCATCCTCCCCGCCAGATAACCTTCCAAAAATTGTCCAGCCAGGGGACAATCCGAAGCAAAACCGGTTTTCCGTGAAACTGGTCACTCATAAGCCTCTGGAGAACGGCATAAGTGATATCACACTCATTGCACCTCTCTTTGATACGGAAAAAAAGGAATTTACCGGCATAACGGTAAAGGGTTAACCTAACCTTTTTCTTTCCCGACATGTTATTTAAACCTCCCTCGAAAATTTAAACTATTAATGCGCTTGAGTTCGGCGCATATCTCGCCTGACTTTTTACGAGACCATCCATAATTGGGTTGTTATTACGTTTATCTGTGCTATATAATTAAATAATATCTCCCCACCCATTGAGTCTGTTGGTGGTTATTGGTATGGTTTATATACCACAAAATTGCCCATTTGAGTGGGATTTTTATGCATTAAAATCGATCATCTTAGGCAGGAGAATTTTCTAATGGCCCATAAAGCAACCTATGAAGAATTGGAACAACGGGTTAAGGCGCTAGCGGCAGATGCAGAAAAAAACAAATGGGAAAAGGAAGCCCTGAAAATCCATTCATTACTTTCCGAGCAGAGTTCTCTCTCAATAGCCATTTTAGATCCTGAAGGCAACCTTGAATATGCAAATCCAAAGTTTCTCGAAATATTGAAAGAAATATATGAATTGGAACACAATAACATTATAGGAAAAAACTGGCGAGACCTTTTTTTACCCGATTCAACCATCATAGAAAACCTGCGAAAAATCCAGCATCGCGTTCTGGATGAAGGAATTATGTGGCAAGGAAGGCTTTCTGAAATAACAAAAAA
>JAUXEW010000006.1 GCA_030620375.1 Desulfobacteraceae bacterium
CGCCGGGATTGGGCAAAAAGGGGCGTTTTGCAAAGGTCTCATAGGGGGCGTTTATCCATAACAGGGAGGATTCATGTCATATAAAGCACCGTATACCGGGAACGTTGAACGACGTTGGAGTTGGAAGGGGAGTCCGGGATATAAACCGATTTATATTTTGATCGCGGCGGTTGTATTTGCCGTCGTGGTCATCATGCCCCCGCCGCAAAGCATGATAGAAATGGTAACCAAAAGTAACCCCCCGGGATATGAGCCGGGGAGAGGATGCGAGACCATTACTGAAACTGTAAACCAGAAACTTCGGCCAAAAGCGTTTGTCGATGTCAAAGAGGATAAAACAGGCGATTCCCGTCATGAAGGCAAACCGCTATTGTCAAGGATTGAGGTCGCAAGGCTGGCCAAGGTAATGGTGTGCATATTGTTCCTGGCGGCATTCTTATGGGGGACGGAGGCCTTACCCCTTGGTGCAACTGATATTTTGATTGGCGTGTTACTTTATCTTTTCTATATCTTACCCATCGAAGAAATTTCAAAAGCATATATGAAAGATGCGGTTTTCTTTATTTTCGGCATTCTGGCAGTCGCTGTCGGTGTGGCCAAAACAGGCCTGGATAAAAGAATCGGGCTTATTCTGCTGAGCCGGATAAAAAGCGCAAAAGGATTTGCGTTTCTTTTTCTTCCGATGTTGGCTATGGCTGCGAGCTTTTTATCCGAACATGCGTTAGTGGCCCTTTTGATACCGGTACTTATGGGGGTTTATAAAGTTACCTGTAAGATGTATGGCGTTGAGAAAGACAGATCACTTGCTGTTTTTCTTCTTTTAGGGGTCTGTTTCGCGGCCAATCACGGCGGTCCGGGATCTCCTGCCGCCGGTGGGCGTAATGCCATCATGGTAGGATATTTAATGGAATACGGTCACTCAATTTCCTTTTTGCAGTGGATGAAATACGGTATGCCGTTTGTTCCATTGATGGCAGTGGTGATCGGTGCCTATATGTATATCCGGTGTAAACATAATTTTGTGGTGAAAGATGTAAACCCCAGTGAGGTGGTCAAAGCCGAGGTGGCCGGCATGCCGAAATTCGGTGGTAAAGAGGCGATGATGGCAGTTATTCTGGTTCTTTTAATTATTGCATGGATCACTATTGGTGAGCATGCCGGTCTCGGTGGACCGACCTTATATGCCGTAATGGCCATGTTTCTATGCCGGATTGTGGAATGGGAGGATATCCAGGAAGGCGTTGCATTTGACGTGGTAGGACTGTATGCCGCCGCTTGTGCCATGGGGGTAGGTTTGAAGTTTACCGGTGGCGCCCTGTGGCTGGCAAATACTTTTGTAGGTTTTTTGCCGGACTTTATGGCAAAGGGAGATGGCCTGGTCGTGGGGGTCAGTATTTTAACCGGAACAATGACCAATTTCATGAGCGATGGTGCTACAGTTGCCGCCCTGGGGCCCATTGTTCTTCCAATGGCCACTCTTGCCGGAGTAAATGTATGGAAGGTTGGGCTGGTCTGTGCCTTTTCTTCCTCGTTTGCGAATTTTTTAGTAGTGGGAACACCCAACAACGCCATTGCGTTTGGTATGGGCCGGGATCCTGAAACAGGTGAGAGATTGTTGGATGTGATGGATTTTGTTAAATACGGACTTCCGGTTACTATTTTAGCATGGCTGGTTCTTTGGTTCTGGACCATATTCGGATATTGGAAGTTCTTGTCCTGGTAGAATATATTACCTGAAACTTGAACAAGCAATGCGAGCGCTAACCCCGTAGCCTGCTGCGGGGTTAGCGAGCGGAATAAAAATAGTCTAAAATCCTTACTTGGAAGATTCCCGGTAGCTTGCTGCGGGGAGGCTTCAATTAACTATTTGCGAAAACAATAAAATAGGTTTTAAATGCAACTCGATGCCTTGCATATCCGGCAAACTTGACACTTGCTGGATTCAGGTATTTTTTAAAAAAACGGCACTTTTGGCTAGGAAACATGAAAAAATCAATTTACAGAAAATTTAGAAGGAATATCATTTTCTTTACATTGTTGGTATCCTTTACACCACTCATTCTTCTCGGTGGAATTATTTATTATAATTTTGTAAGGGTATATGAGGAAAAGATCGAGGATCAAGTCAAATACCGGGCAAAATCTCAGTGTAATACCGTGGAAGTTTTTTTAAGAGAGCGGGTTGCAATTCTGTCGACGCTCGTGGATACACATAGCTTCGAGTACTTAAAGCAACAAACCAACCTGTCCCATATATTTGATGTCATCAGTCGACGAACCGATGGATTGGTTGACATCGGTGTAATCGACGGCAGCGGACAACATATAGCCTATTCAGGTCCTTATGACCTTGCCGGATTGAATTATTACCATACGTTTTGGTTTAATGAAGTGATGAGTAAAGGCAAATACATCAGCGATGTATTTATGGGGTTTAGAAAATCGCCGCATTTCATTATTGCCGTCAGAGGACATAATAACGGGAAAAACTGGGTTTTAAGAACCACTATTGATCCGGATCTCTTTCATCAGCTGGTTCGAACAGCTCAAACCGGAAGATCCGGTGATGCATATATTATCAACAAAGATGGGATATTCCAAACCGGAACCCGTTTTTCCGGAAGCATATTGGGGCAATCGAATCTTGACACTAAGCTTTTTGGAGAAGGGACGTCACTGGTAGAAAAAATAAAATTGAACGGCAGGGTAAAATACTATGCCGGCGCCTGGTTGAAGAACAATGACTGGCTTCTGGTGATCAGTCAGGATGTAAGTGAAGAAATGGCCGGTCTTTTGACAACCCGGAACTTTGCCATTTTAATTCTATCATTGGGCTGTCTGGCAATTATTTACACTACCATTATAACCACAAAGATGACGGTTCAACGCCTGGAAAAAGCGAATGACGGCATTAATGAATTAAATGCTCAACTGATGCACTCCGATAAACTGGCGGCGCTGGGAAAGATGGCAGCCGGTATCGCTCATGAAATCAACAATCCGCTTGCCGTTATCGGTGAAAAAGCCGGGTGGATGCGGGATTTGCTTATGGATGAAGCATTTACAAACAGCGACAGCTATAAGGAGTATTCAGTCTCCATCGATAAAATTGAGGAGCATGTGGAGCGGGCAAGAAAGATCACCCATAATATGCTGGGGTTTATCCGTAAGATGGAGCCCCGCTTAGACGATGTAGATATTAACGGCGTGTTAAATCAGACCGTTGGGTTGATGCAAAACCAGGCCCGATTAAACAATATTACGATTCAAATGGAATTTGATCCGAATATTCCGATAATCGCTAGCGATCAATCCCAACTTCAACAGGTGTTTTTAAATTTGATCAGCAATGCCATAGACGCCATCGAAATCGGGAAAAGCAAGGAAGGGCGTATCAATTTAAAAACATGGCAGAAAAACGAGTATGTTTTTATCAGCATTGAGGATAACGGGCCCGGAATCCCAAAAGAATCCGAAAGAAAGATATTTGACCCGTTTTTCACAACTAAAAAAACAGGGAAAGGTACCGGTTTAGGGCTATCCATCAGTTATAATATTATAGAAAAGATGGGCGGGATGATCAATTTTGAAAACAAGGCTCCCCAAGGGATCGTTTTTACGATTAAACTCCCGGTAGTGTTGCCTGAGAAGAAATAGTGATGTAGAGTACCAATTTTTACCAGAGGTTGGCCGAAAAGGCCCTTTTTAGACAGAAAGGAGATAGGGTATGGGCATTTTTAGAATATTAATCGTAGATGACGAAGTTGATTTTTTAGAAACAATTGTGAACCGATTGAAAAAAAGAAAACTGGATGCCATTGGTGTGACCAGTGGAGAGGCGGCCCTCGATCTGTTAGCAGAACAGCTGTTTGACGTGGTGTTGTTGGATATTAAAATGCCCGGCGGAATGGACGGCATCGAAACTTTAAGAGAAATTAAAAAAATTCGACCCTTGACCGAGGTGCTCCTTCTAACGGGGCACGCTTCTGTAGAGACCAGTATAGAGGGGATGAAGCTAGGTGCTTTTGATTATCTATTAAAGCCCATTAAGCTTGAAGAATTATTACAGAAACTTGCCGCTGCATTTGGTAAGAAATCTACGCATGATAAAAAAATTCAGGACGCCAAGATTCAAGAGCTGATCCGATATCCCAGCAAGGTTTTTGAACAAGATAAAAAAGAATAATCAAACGAAACCCGTAATTTTGCCGTTAGTCCATCCTGACGCCCCATTACGCGAAGATTCGTGGCGGTTTGTTGCGTATTACAGTGGAGAATAATGATCGTTCACGCCAAATCCCCGGCTTTTCAGCCGGCTCTTGATTTTTCCTCAATATTAAGTTATCACAGCAGCAACTGTATTTAGTGCCTGAACGAAGACTGCCAATTTTTCCCCGCCTTGAACGGGGTAAAATTATCTATTTTTTGTTAGGGCACTATTAAATCAACTTATTTTTTTTGGAGCGAATTTTGGATTTCAATCCATGCATGAAGCATAAATTGATACGCAAGACCGTTCGGATGTTTGCTGAAGCCGAGTTGGGACCCATTGCATATGAAATTGACCGGGATGCCAGGCTGCCTATGGAAGTAATCGAAAAGATGCGGCCGTTAAATTATTTTGGCCTTCAGGCGCCCAAAATATATGGAGGAGCCGAGATCGACAGCATTAGCTACGCCATTACCATCGAAGAGCTTTCTCGGGTATGTGCCGCAGTGGGCCTTTGTGTGTCAGTTCACAATAGCGTTGGCCTTTATCCTATCGAACGCTTTGGTACGGAGGCACAAAAAAAACAATTTATTCCCAAATTGGCAAGTGGCGAATATATCGGGGCTTTTTGTCTGACAGAGGCTAACGCGGGTTCGGATGCGGGTGGTGTGGAAACGAGTGCCGTACGAATGGGGAATCATTTCATAATCAACGGAACAAAGATTTTTGTTACCAATGGCGGTATTTGTGACCTCGCACTGATTTTTGCGGTAACGGATCTTAAAAACCCCAGAGAAAGCGCAAGTGTTTTTATTGTGGAAAAAAATACACCCGGATTTTCCGTTGGCGAGATTGAAGACTTGTGCGGGATGCGGGCCAACCCGGTTTCATCCCTGTTTTTGGAAGATTGCCGGGTTCCGGAAAATCATCTGCTCGGTAAAGTTGGAGGCGGGCTTAGAATCGGACTCGTTGCCCTCGATACCGGGAGGATTGGAGTCGCCGCTCAGGCCCTGGGAATTGCACAAGCCGCTTTCGAAGCGTCTGTTAAATATTCAAAAGAAAGGCAGCAGTTTAACCGGCCGATATCATCATTTCAAACTATCCAGAATTATCTTGCCGATATGGCGACTGAAATTGATGCGGCAAGGTTGCTCGTATATCGGGCCTGCGACTTAAAGGATTCCGGCCAGCCGTTTGGTACCGAAGCGGCGATGGCAAAATTGTATTGTGGTTCCATGGCTTCCCGTGTGACCAATCTGGCCGTGCAGATTCATGGCGGGTATGGCTATAGTAAGGAATATGATGTGGAGCGGTATTTTCGTGACGCTAAAGTTACTGAAATTTATGAGGGGACGAGTGAAGTGCAGCGGATGGTCATTTCCCGCGCCGTCCTTACAAAATTGACGTGAGAAAATGTTAAAATTAGTGGTATGCATAAAACAGGTTCCATTGGTTTCCGAGCTGCCGTGGGATTCTCGAACAGGGACACTCCGGCGGGAACTTGCCGAAGGGATGATCAATCCGGCCTGCAAACATGCTCTGGAAGCCGCATTGCAGCTTAAACAAAAGCACGGGGGAGAGATTGCCGTTTTTACCATGGGGCCACCTATGGCCGAAGAGGTGCTCCATGAAGCTCAGGCCATGGGTACGGATCGCGGTATCCTTTTAACCGACAGATTGATGGCCGGCGCAGATACTTCCATCACTGCGTTTACTTTGGCTAAGGCCATTTTAAAGGAGTGTCCGGACTTTGATTTGGTGCTTTGCGGTTGTTATACCAGTGACAGCGAAACCGCCCAAGTCGGGCCCCAACTTGTTGAAGAGTTGGATGTGCCTGGCGCGGCCAATGTTCACCATATTGAGCTGATCGGAAAAACGCTTCGGATGAAGCGAATTTCAGACAATTTCATTGAAACTCTCGAAATGGAACTCCCCGGTCTGGTTACGATAACCACACAAGAATTCCAGCCACGATATGTTCCTTTAAAGGGCCTTCAAGACGCATTTGAAGGGTCAGATATTACCCGGATCGGGGCCGATGATCTGGGCTTGGATATGGGAAAATTGGGTACAACGGCTTCGCCGACTAAGATATTAAACGTATATTCTCCCACAGCAAAGAAAAAGAATATTGTTTTAAAAGGATCAGCTAAAAAAGTGGTTGAGGAACTGTTTGATCGATTTGAAGACAAAATCGGCGGTGCCATAAGAAAAGATCTTAAAGTAGAAAAAAAATATAATGAGTGAGAATAATCGCAGCATATGGGTCTTTGGGGATTATCGTAACTACTTCCAAAACCGAGTAACCCTTCAGCTTTTGTCCAGAGCCATTGAGTTGGCGGACAAAATTTCCGCATCGGTCTGCGCCGTCGTTATGGGTCATGATGTTGATGAATATGTCGGAGAATATATCGCCCATGGAGCACAAAAAGTCTATGTAATTGAACACCCCCAACTGAAGAATTACAGTATCGAAACGTACAGTTACTTAATGGAGCGGCTGGCAAGGATATATAAACCGGAAATCATTTTTGTGGGGGCAACGATGTTTGGGCGGGAGTTCGCCCCTAGAGTGGCCAAAAAACTTGGAACAGGACTGACTGCCGATTGCATTGGGCTGGACATCAACGAGGACGGGCTTCTGGTTCAGATCGCCCCTTCCTTTGGTGGAAACCTGCTGGCCGAAATCATTACACCTGAATCCCGACCGCAGATGGCGACGGTAAGACCGGGGACTTTTCAGGAAATTCCGCATGATTATAATGCTGTCGGAGAAGTGATTCGTATACCATTGCCGGAAGATTTGCCCGAAGATCGTGTGAGGCTGATCAGTACCGAACGGTGGCGGAAAAAGGGGCAGCGAATCGAAGATGCCCGGGTGGTAGTTTGCGGGGGCCGGGGCATGGGAAGCAAAAAGAAATACAAAAAATTGTTTGAACTATCACAGCTGTTGGGTGGTATAATTGGGGCTACACGTCCCGTAGTCTATGCCAAGTGGGTAGACGAAGAATCGCTGGTGGGGCAGGCCGGGAAGCATATCCGCCCGAAGGTGCTTTTTTCTTTTGGTATCAGCGGTGCTATTCAGCATACTGCTGGTATCGGTGACGCCGGCTTCATCATCGCCATAAACAAGAACATTAACGCAACAATGATGAAGATGGCTGATGTGGCGATTGTGGCGGATGCCAATCAATTTTGTACGGCCCTCACCAGGGAACTGAAAAAAAGAATCAGAAGCTAGGTACCAAAATGCATTACGAAGGAAATATTATCAGACCCCCCAGCGAAGCCCACAGCATATTACTTCAGATTACCGTGGGATGCTCTCACAACAAATGTACGTTCTGCGGGGCATATAAAGGGGAGCGCTTCAAAATTAAGTCGGACACCATCATCATGGATGATATCTCGTTTGCTAAAAGACACTGTAAACGGCAGCGTCGGGTTTTCCTTTGCGATGGAGATGCCCTGATTGTGCCGCAAAAAAGGCTTTTAAAAATATTATCCGAGATCAAAAATCAGCTTCCATGGGTAACGCGTGTCGGTACATATGCCAATACCAAGGGGTTGAGGATGAAAACCCTTGAGGAACTCAAAGAACTTCGAGAGCAAGGTCTTACCATTATTTACATGGGCCTCGAAACCGGCGATGATCTGACGTTAAAAAGCGTGGGCAAAGGCGCTACATCCGAGCATATGATCGAAATGGGGAAAAAGGCTAAATCTGCCGGATTTAAGATCTCCATTACCGTCCTTTTGGGACTTGCCGGAAAACAGCGGTCTCAATTGCATGCCCGAGAAACCGGTAGAGTGCTCTCGGCCATTGACCCGGATTATGTGGGGGCTTTAAGTCTGATGCTGATTCCGGGTACCCCTTTATATCAAGACTATGAGGCCGGTCGGTTTACCCTTTTAAATGCCCATGAGCTGTTGGAAGAACTAAGAACCATGATTGAACATACCGAACTTTCAAACGGACTATTTCATTCCAATCATGCGTCAAACTACTTGCCCATTAAAGCGACGTTTCCTGAAGATAAAAAAGGAACCATTCATCTGATTGACGAGGCGCTGGCCGGTCGGGTAAACCTTAAACCAGAATGGATGAGGGCGCTTTAAACGCTTTCCTGTATCATAAAAACCATAAAAAGGAGAAATGAACCATGAGTCAAGGATTGCCGGTAGAGCGGTCCGAAACGGATAACATTTGTATCAACACCATCAGAACTTTATCCATAGATGCCATTCAAAAGGCGAATTCCGGCCATCCCGGCGCACCAATGGGGCTGGCACCTGCAGCCTATATCCTGTGGACTCGGTTTTTGGCGCATAATCCCAAAAATCCGGCTTGGTTGGATCGAGATCGTTTTGTGCTTTCCTGTGGTCACGCATCCATGTTGCTTTACAGCCTGCTTCATTTAACAGGGTATGGGGTCAGCTTAAATGACCTTCAGAATTTTCGCCAATGGGGAAGTAACACACCGGGGCACCCCGAATTCGGTCACACACCGGGTGTAGAAACCACTACCGGCCCTTTAGGCCAGGGGTTTGCAAATGGTGTTGGTATGGCGATGGCGGAACGACATCTGGCAGCCTGTTTTAATCGCCAGGCTCATGAAATCGTCGGCCATTACACCTATGTCATGTGCGGTGACGGCGACATGATGGAGGGTGTCACATCTGAAGCCGCCTCTCTCGCCGGTCATTTGGGGCTTTCTCGATTGATTTGTATTTATGATGACAATCATATTTCCATTGAGGGAAATACCAATATTACGTTTACGGAAAATGTAGCAGAGCGGTTTAAAGGGTATAACTGGCATGTCCAGCATGTGACCGACGGGAATGATACCGACGCGATTGCCGGGGCCATTGAAGCGGCCAGAGCCCAAATCGACAGACCTTCTTTGATTATGGTGAAAACCCATATTGCGTATGGGAGTCCCAACAAACAGGATTCTGCAGATGCTCACGGAGCCCCCTTGGGTAAGGAGGAGGTTCGCCTGACAAAAAAGAATTTGGGGTGGCCTGAAGATGCCTTTTTTAAAGTGCCGGAGAAAGCCTTGAAGGTTTTTCGACAATGTGTGGAAAGGGGGGAAGCAGCGGAAGCAGAATGGCAGGAGAAATTCAGAACCTATACCCAAAAGTATCCGGATTTAGCAAAAAAATGGGTGGATGCCATGAGTGGATACTTAACGGAAGGGTGGGATGCCGATATTCCCGAATTTTCTCCTTCGGATGATCCCATTGCCACTCGGGCGGCTTCAGGTAAAGTATTAAATGCCATCGCCAAAAACCTGCCGACCCTGATCGGGGGATCCGCCGACCTTGCCCCTTCCAACAAAACCTATATCAATGATTTTCATGAGTTCCAAAAAAATCAATTTGACGGCAGGAATATTCGTTTTGGCGTTCGGGAGCATGCGATGGGAGCCATTATGTCCGGTATGTTTTTACATAACGGGCTTCGTCCTTATGGTGGGACATTTTTAGTATTTTCAGATTACATGCGGCCGGCTATAAGAATAGCCGCACTTATGAAGTTACCCGTTATTTATGTATTTACCCACGACAGCATTGCGGTGGGTGAAGACGGGCCCACCCACCAGCCGATTGAACATATCGCATCGTTAAGGGCCATCCCCGGCCTTACCGTTATTCGACCTGCAGATGGAAAGGAAACGGCCGAAGCGTGGCGGCAGGCACTCAAAATTATGGACGGGCCGGTGGCGTTAATTTTAGGCCGCCAAAAACTTAAGATTTTAGAGAACAGCAATATCCATAACGACCTTAGAAGAGGGGCATACGTTCTGTCGGATACGGAGGAAAAACCCGACATTATCCTGATTGCAACCGGATCGGAAGTGCATATTGCCCTGGCGGCAAAGGCGCTTCTCGACCAAAAGGATGTTTCCGCCAGGGTGGTGAGTATGCCGAGCTGGGAATTGTTTGAAAAGACTCCCCAGAGTTATAAGGATAAAATTTTGTTGCCGGACGTTAAAGCCCGTCTTGCCGTGGAGGCCGGAGTTCCCATGGGATGGGAAAAATATGTAGGAACCGATGGTGCTGTGGTTGGTATAACCGGATTCGGTGCGTCCGCCCCCGGTGCGACGGTGTTAGAAAATTTTGGATATTTTCCGGATAATATTGTTAAAAAGGCGTTGAATCTTCTAAAGAGCTGATTTGTCATTCAGCAGCCGCATTAAAAAAATTCATCTGATGCCGCCAATAGGTGTTCATAAACGGTTAATTTTTTCTCTTAAGAGGTGGGAGCACCTGAATGCCACCACTTTTCGTTTATCCAAGATCATATCATCTCCGGTGGCCGGGTTCCGACCTCTTCTGGCATTCTTTTTCTTAATACAAAATTTGCCGTACCCGCTGATTAAAACATCTTTTTCGTTTTCCAGTGAATGCTTAATAGTTTCCAAAAGTGTTTCCAGTATGTCCGCGCATTTTTTTCTGGACAAGTCCAGCTTGTCCGTAAAAATATCAACCATTTGAGATTTCGTAAGTGTCATCGCTTTAACTCCTTTTGTGCTGCATTTTATGGTTTGCTCAACGTTGTACAAAATTGTCGAACTGCAGGCTTTTCTAATTGCAACTTCTTATTTTGTCAATAAATTCTTTAAATGGGGTTGATATTCTGTATCCGTTTATTTATTGATTATGGGGTGATAAAAATTTAAGCGCTTCAAGTAACCGGATCAAAGGTCCTTTTATGTTGAATCAGCATCAGCAGTTCGGAAAAGAAAGCGAGATCCTGGCAGTCCAATATTTAAGAAAACAAGGATATAAAATTCTAGAAACGAATTTTAAGACTATGCTGGGAGAAATCGATATTATTGCGAAAGACAAGGGTACGCTGGTTTTTGTGGAAGTCAAATCCAGGCATACGGGCCGCTTTGGAAGCCCAAAACTTTCAGTGACCTATAAAAAACAGAAAAAAATATCCATGGTGGCACTTTCCTATTTAAAAAGCACCCATCAGTTGAATGTAAAAGCAAGATTTGATGTTGTGGCTATTACCTATGAATCAAGTAACCCAAAGATAGAGATTGTGAAAAATGCCTTTGAACTCGCCTACCAATAGTACCGCCTGTTATGTTGAGCCCGGTCATCTCTATATTGTCGCTACCCCCATCGGAAACAAGGATGATATAACATTAAGAGCCCTTAGTGTTTTAAAACAGGTTGACCTCGTGGCAGCGGAAGATACGAGACACACCGCCAAGCTTTTTTTATTACATCAAATTAAAAATCAATTGATTTCTTATCACGAGCACAATAAAAAAGAGCGAATGCCGCTTCTGATTAGCCGGTTGAAAAGCGGTGCCGCCATTGCTTTGGTTTCAAACGCCGGGACACCGACAGTATCGGATCCCGGGTATTACCTGGTTAAGACGGCCATAGAAAAAAGGATTCCGGTTGTTCCGATACCCGGTGTTTCCGCAATGGTTGCCGCACTTAGTGTTTCGGGATTGCCCACGAACGCATTTGTTTTTATCGGATTTCTCGATAGAAAAAAACAGAAACGGATGAAACAGATTGAACGCTTTAAATATGAAGGCCGAACGGTAATCCTATATGAATCCCCGCGTCGAATGTTATCCCTGTTGCAAGAACTTACCGAGGTAATCGGAAATCGGCATTGCGTATTATCCAGGGAGATGACCAAAATTTATGAAGAGTTTATCAGAGGGTCATTTTCTGAAATCTTAACAGCCTTAAAGGATCGTCCCGGCATTAAAGGAGAATGTACGCTCTTGATAGCGGGTGGTGAAGACGAACCCATTTCAATGGAGGCGGTCAGGGATGAGATAAAAACGGCATTGGCGATTTCGGATATCAGTTCTTCTGACTTGTCCAAAGCATTAGCCAAAAAAATCGGTATTTCAAAGAAAATCGTATATAAGGAAATTCTAAAGCTCAAGGCCAGTCCTTGATATGATGTCATATCCGTTAAATTTTAACGTCATTGGGTCACAAAAGGTGCGATATGGAAAATCTGAATGCCATTTTTTCTCCCCAATCCGTTGCCGTGATTGGAGCTTCAACAACCCCCGGTAAGGTGGGGCATGATATTTTTGCCAATATCTTAAAGGGCGGGTTTACCGGAACGCTTTATCCGGTAAATCCCCATGCTCGCTCGGTTTTAAGCGTGAGGGCTTATCCGTCCATAAAAGAGATACCAGACGATTTGGATCTTGCCATTTTAATTTTGCCACCCAAGCTTGCCCTTCAAACCGTCGTGGAATCTGCAGAAAAAGGGATCAAAGGGGTTGTAATCGTATCTGCGGGGTTTCGAGAAGTTGGTGGGGAAGGCCTTGAAATTGAAAACAAAATCGTTTCTATCTGCCGGGAGGCCGAAATTCGGTTGGTGGGCCCCAACTGTTTAGGGGTTATCAATCCACTACCGTCAGTACGACTCAATGCCAGCTTTTCCACCCGTATGCCCAAAGCTGGGAATATTTCTTTTATTTCCCAGAGCGGGGCGTTATGTACCGCTGTTCTCGATTTTGCCGCCGACAGGGACTTCGGATTTTCAAAGTTCATTTCTATCGGCAACAAAGCCGATGTGGACGAACTCGATCTGCTTAATTATTTGCATGAAGACCTGGACACGGAAGTCATCATGATATATTTAGAGGAGCTTCGGAGAGGACCGGAATTCATAGAACAAGTCAAACAGATTACGTCCGGGGATCGGCCGACGCCGATCGTGGTCATTAAGTCCGGTAGAACCTCCGCCGGTGCCTTGGCTGCGGCCTCCCATACCGGTTCCCTGGCGGGATCTGAAGCCGTATATGATGCTGTATTTCAGCAGGCCGGAATTATTCGGGCAAATACCATCCACGAGCTTTTTAATTTTGCCGGTGCATTTGCCTATAAAAACGAAAGCGCTATTGGAAAACTCAGACGAAAGCTGCCTGACGGAAATAATGTGGCCATTGTAACCAATGCCGGCGGTCCCGGAATTGTGGCAACCGATATGACCATATCATCCGGTCTTAACCTTGCCAAATTTCAAGAAGAGACCATCGAAGCGCTGGCCAGCCATCTTCCGGCTACTGCGAACCTGCATAATCCCGTAGACATCATCGGTGATGCCGCCCAGGACCGGTATGAAAATGCACTGGCGGCAGTGATCAGAGATGAAGGGGTGGATGGCGCTCTGGTCATTTTGACGCCTCAATCCATGACCAATGCCCTTGGAACGGCTGAAGTTATTGTTCGAATTGCCAAACGATCCCATAAGCCGATATTATGTTGTTTTATGGGAATTTTTGATGTGTCTTTAGGTGTTAAGTACCTTCAAGAACAGGGTATTCCGGTTTTTAGGTTTCCCGAAGATGCTGCCACGACATTTGGTGTACTTTATAAATACTCAAAATGGTTAAACCGTCAGCATCTTGCTCATTTTTCATTCAGCCATGATAAAGAGCGGGCTGCTCAAATCATAAGCCGTTACCTTTCTATGGGAAAAACCCGAATGGGTGAACTGGAAGGTACGGAGTTGCTCAAATGTTACGGATTTGACGTGTTGCCTACCCGCCTGGCGATAGACGAAAATCAAGCCGCCGATATCGCATCGGAGATTGGTTTTCCTGTGGTGATGAAAATCGTATCGGAACAGATCCTTCATAAGACCGATGCAAATGGTGTTAAATTAAATCTAAACAGCAAAGATGAAGCCAAAGCCGCTTATCATGAAATTGTGAATAAAGCGGCAGCCTATGATTCCAATGCCGTTATTGGCGGGGTAATCGTCCAGAAAATGGCCCCTCCCGGGGAGGAGATCATCCTCGGCGTGAATCGGCATCCCATATTCGGCCCTTTGTTGATGTTCGGACTCGGCGGAATATTCGTCGAGGTATTTCAGGATGTTGTATTTCGCCTTGCCCCCATACAGAGAAATGAAGCCCGAAGAATGATCCGGTCCATCCGGTCCTTTAAATTGTTGGAGGGTTTTAGAGGAAAACCCAAGGCGGACCTTAACATGCTTGAACAGACAATCGTAAAGTTGTCGGATCTCGCGATCAATCACCCGGAGATCATGGAGATGGATATCAATCCACTACTGGTCCATAGCACCGGAAACGGCGTAACCGTAGCTGATTGCAGAGTCATATTAAAGACGCCGGATAAAGGGGACGTTTGATTGGATACGCTATATCCAGTCATACTTTCTGTTCCGCAAACCAACAGACATCTTACCGGCAGAGAGAAGGTGATTTTTTTAAGCCGGCATGCCAGGGCCGCACTTAATTTGTCTGCTAACTACAGTCAAGCGGTATTGGATGATTTAGTAAAGGATAATAATGGGGTGCCCCTTCCCTCCGGCGGATATTTTTGGTCGCTTACCCATAAGCCGTTCTATGTGGGCGGGGTGGTTTCACCCAACCGCATTGGTCTGGACATCGAGCAGATCAAACCCTGTTCACAAGGTCTGTTTAAAAAAGTTGCCGTTGACGAAGAGTGGGCGCTTGAAGATACAGACCCGTATACCCTTTTTTTTCGGTTCTGGACATCAAAGGAAGCCGTGATTAAATCCGAAGGGACGGGCATCAAAGACTTATTAAGATGCCATGTAGTTGAGATTTCAGATGAAAATAATCTGTTTATACGATTTCAAGGAAAAATCCGGCATATCGAACACTGCTATTTTAACGATCACATGGCTTCCATTGTTAAAGACAACTATAAAATTGAGTGGCGCGTTTTGTCGGAAATTCCGCCTGCGATGCGGGTAATGGTTTAATCAATCAGTTTAAATCTGTTGTGTTCGAGGGAGAACGATTATGTATGTTACCTTTTATGGTGCTGTTCGTGAAGTGACCGGTTCAATGCATCTAATCTGCAGTGAAGATGATCGGATTCTGTTAGATTGTGGAATGTTCCAGGGCAGGCGAAAAGAAACTGCCGAAAAAAACAGGGTTTTACCGTTTGACCCGGGGATTGTTACCAATGTGGTGCTCTCCCATGCCCATATCGATCACTCAGGTCGTATTCCGCTCCTCACGAAATCAACATACAACGGTCGTATTTTTTGCACCCGAGCCACTGCCGATGCCTGCAAATATCTCTTGCCGGATTCCGCTCATATCCAAGAATCTGACGCCAGCTATCTCAATTATAAAATTGCCCGCTCTTTTTTAATGCAATTGCAATCTTCGTCAGGCAAGGAAAAGGTCAAAAAAAGAAAAAAAAATGAAATAAAAAAACGCCTAAAACGGGAAGGACATAAATTAAACGTTGACGTTATTAACGAATTGATCGAACAGCATCATCTAAAAGGTGTAGAGCCTCTCTATACGATTAGCGATGCGGAAAAATCGCTTGATTATTTCGATGGCTATCCTTATCGTCATCCATTTGTTATCGGCAGGAAAGCCACCTGCTCGTTTTATGAAGCCGGTCATATCCTGGGTTCCGCTATTTCAGTTATTAAACTTCGAGAAAACGGACGAGAGTATAAAATCGCCTATACCGGTGATATCGGAAGATTTAACAAACCAATTATCAAGGATCCGAACTTAAATTTCGCCGAAGAAGATCGGGATCTAGACTTATTGATAATGGAAAGTACATACGGAAACAGATATCACGAACCGGTCCAGGATTTAAAACCGGCCTTGGCGAAAATTATCAATACCACCGTTGAGCGGGGCGGGGCGGTTATCATACCGGCGTTTGCGTTTGGGAGAACCCAGGAACTGCTATATGTACTTCATGAGCTGTATGACGAGGCGGTTGTGCCGAAGATTCCGGTTTTTGTGGACAGCCCTTTGGCGACAAACATTACGAAGGTGTTTGGCGAACATCCGGAAGTTTACGATGAGGAATCTCATAACTCATTTCTTGAACGTGGAAAAAACCCTTTTTTGTTCAATGAAATTCATTTTGTAAGATCAGTGGAAGAATCCATGGCTTTAAACCGGGAAGAAAGCCCCCATATTGTAATTGCCGCTTCGGGAATGTGTGAAGCCGGACGTGTGTTGCATCACCTCCGGTGGAAAATTCATAATCCGCGTCATACGATTTTAATTGTCGGCTATATGGCCAAACATACATTAGGAAGAAGGATATTGGAGCAGGGTTCGGAATATGAAAGATCCGGAAGAAAAAGTTCACCACCCATATTGAAATTTCTCAACAAAGAATATCCTTTAAAAGCGCACGTGAAGAAATTGGATGGATTTAGCGCCCATGGAGACAGAAACGAGATGTTGAGGTTTCTCAAAGAATCAAATTTGAGGATCAAGAAGATCGCTGTTGTCCATGGAGAAGAAGATCAGTCTCTTTCATTTGCCGATTTCTTAACCAATGAGGGGTATTCGGTATATGTGCCGAAACCGGGAGAGACTATTCAGATAAAATGATTGCCATCGAAAAGGCAATGGGATAGAATTATTAAATTATAGTGACTAGTGCCTGAACGAAAACTGCAAATTTTCCCCAATTTCCCTGTGGGGCTCAAATTTTGCGTGAAGTGAAATTTTTCACCGGGATAAAACTGAACCTTTGAGGCACTGGCGTGCCCCCTTTTTTCCCGCTATGCGAGTGATGGTTTACTTCTATCGAAATGAGGAAATGCAATGCTGTTGTCTTCGAAAAAGAAAAGTGGACAGTCGTTAGAAATGGATGAATTGAAAAAAATACGTAATCAATATGAGGAAGATAAGCAGTTTTACATTAATACCGTTCGTAGCTTGCTGATACTCATAAAACAATTCCCCTTAAACCTGAAAGAAATCGATACGGATGGGTTTGCTCATCAAGTAAATGCGTTAACGGAAAAATTCGTTTCCGGAAAGAAAACAGCTCAAATACGATCCGTATTTGAGAAATACAAGAAAATCATTTTCTCTTTTATCAAAATCCATAAAGAATATTTAGGGGAAAGAGAAAAGGACTTCAAAGAGATCATTGACATTTTGACAAAAGCCATGATGGATCTTGGGGTTGAAAACCAAAATTATAATGAAAGGATTTACAAACAGACTGAAAATATAGAAAAATTGACATTGTTGGATAATATCAAGGCTATCAAAAGTGCGATAAAGGAAGAGGTAGCGCAAATAAGGGCCTCCATTATTGAAAAACAAGAAACCGACAACCGACAGATTACCACTCTTTCAAAAAAAGTTAGTACGTTAGAGACCCAGCTAAAAAAAGCGGAATCCGAATCTTTAAAAGACGGGTTAACCGGGATTTATAACCGTTTGGCATTTGACAACCATATAAAAAACAAGGTTGAGATGAACGCCATCGGTCGGTCGCCCTTTTCTCTTCTCATGATCGATATCGATGATTTTAAAAAAATTAATGATGCTTATGGCCACCAAGTGGGCGATCGGGTGATCCTTGCCGTTGTCCAAAAATTTTTGGCTTTCATTCGTACCGATGACTTCCCCGCTCGTTACGGGGGGGAAGAATTTGCTATTGTTCTTTCCGGAGCAACATTAAGGAATGCTGTTAAGAAGGGAAAGCAAATCTGCAAAGCTCTCGCCGCCACCCGTTATTCTGTTTCTAATGCTGATGACAACGATCAATATCTAAACATTACGGTTAGTGTCGGTGTGGCTTATGCACATAAGGACGATACGGTAGAAACGGTGATCCGCAGAGCGGATAATGCCCTTTATCAGGCTAAACAAGCCGGCAAAAACCGTGCTGTCTCTGAAAAAGAGCTAAATTAGTATCGTGTCTCTAAAATGGGTTACAATTTTCCACCAACATTTCGCTTAGTGGCTTGACATATTATTAAATTCCGTATATTTAAATAGTTAGTGTCCATCCAGAAACGGCATCTTTTAGCCTGGAGCTTCGTTTTCGCTCTTTTAAAATCCTCAAAATAGCATGTGCTATTCCTGTGGATTCAAAATCGCTCAGGCCTTGCTCTGTACCAAAATCTACCATTTCTGGAGGGACACTAGTTACATTCGCCTCAGGAATTTTTCGGTGCCGGTGTCCAATTCTGATGAATTGCCAAGCTAAGAGACCTTTGATAAGCGGAACAAGGATTCATTGGAGATGACGATATGAGTGATCTAGTTGACACGGAATTAAAACTTGAAATCGAAAAAATATCAAATGATATTAAGTCTATTATAAAGAAAATTAACTCGATTTATCCTTTGGAGAAAGGGACACAAAAGCAAAGCGAACCGGATTCTTTAGAAAAAAAATCGGAACATTAATCGTGATAAAATGTTTCTGTTGCATTTACGAGCGTTTAGGGTTATTGAAACAAATTGGCAATTACATAAAAAGGTAATCAGAGTTCACTCTAGGAGGCGCAATGGCTTTAACCAAAAATGATATCGTTTCGAGAATACATGAACTGGGTTTCACGAAAAAAAAGTCAATAGACATCGTCGAATCATTATTGGAAATCATTAAAAGTACGCTCGAAGAAGATGACGATGTGTTAATTTCAGGATTTGGAAAATTTTGTATAAAAAACAAAAACAAACGCCGTGGACGGAACCCTGCAACCGGGGATGATCTGATCCTCAGGGAAAGAAAAGTTGTTACTTTTAAATGTTCGGGAAAATTGAGGAACAAAATAAATAATCAGGACTGATTCATCCCCCCCCAAGCCTGCCTACATAACCGGTGAACTGAGCCAGACATATTGATATGGGGTTAAATTCAATAATTGCGTATTAAAGCGCTCTCCGGTAATCAGATCCGTTAAAAAAGAGGGAACCGCTTTTTCAGGCAATGAAACAGTAACCGGTTCAGATGAAATATTGGTTACCGAATATACCTGCTGGTCGTCACAAAATCTTAAGATCCCAAATACTTTGGAGTTGATATCAAGAACTTTAAAACCCGCCTTCGGATGAAACGCCGGCTGATTTTTTCTGATTTTAATCATATCGAGGTACGGATAAAATATCTGGGAACGAAATGTTCCCGGATATTTTAACTGGGGCAGCAGCGTATCAATCTGCAATTTTTCCCTGTTGATGGTTCTATACCGTTTCGTTTGTCGAACGCCGGCCGTCCAGTTTCGCGAGCCGAGTATGCTATGGATGTAAGTTGCAGGGACTCCAGGGAGGACATACTGTATCGCCTGGCAAGCTAGGAATCTTTTTATGTGGTTCTTTTTGTCAGCGTCTCTTTTATCTTCCATGGCATCGATATAGGTAATATTCAATTCGTATGGGCTTTGAGTTCCGTCCGGATTTCTTTTGTAAGAAACGTTCCCCTCGTTTTTCCTCACCATTTCGGCAAGCGTGGCAATTTCCGATCTGGGCAAAACTCCTTCGAGCGGCCGAACCCCTATGCCGTCATGAGATGCCGTGAAGTTAAAAAACGTGTTGGATTTACTAGATATTTCAAGGCTTTTTGCCCAGTCGAACAAAACATTGGAATTTTGCTTTACGAATGTGTAAAACAATAACGGCGGTAGCGTGAAATTATACACCATTTGCGCCTCATCGCGCCCATTTCCAAAATAACTGATGTTTTCCTCATGGGGCACATTGGTTTCCGTCAGAATCAGTACCGATGGTGCGACAATGTCCAGTATCTTTCGGAACAGTTTCACCATCATATGGGTTTGCGGAAGATGGATACAACTGGTGCCGATCTCTTTCCACAGATAGGCAATTGCGTCAAGTCGTAAAATTGTGGCCCCTTGTTCGACATAATAGAGTAAAACAGAGATCATTTTTTCAAGAACAGCCAGGCTCTTAAAGTTAAGGTCGATCTGATCGGCGCTAAAGGTGGTCCAGACGTGAACCTTGTTTCCGGATTTTTTTGTATATTCGGTTAGTAAGGGCAGAGCCCGGGGCCTCGTAACATCGGATAAGTCTGCGGCTGGATTCGCTTCAATGGCCAGATGTTTCTCAGGGTCTTTTTCCTCTAAATAATTTTCAAACCATTGGCTTTTGGCCGATACATGATTGAGTACATAATCAAACATAAGGCGAAAATCGCTTCTAAAAGCGTTGATATCGCCCCAGGTCCCTAACAGAGGGTCAACCTTAGAAAAATCTATTACAGAGAAGCCATCGTCGGATGAAAACGGGAAGAAAGGGAGAATGTGAATGGTAGAAAATGTATTTTTAAAATATTTAACGGCGAACTGATGAAGCGTATTTAACGGGCAGATTCCATTTTGATTTAATGAATCTCCATAGGTTATTAATATAATATCTTCCTGTGAGAAGTATTCTTTTTTTTCGCCTGCTTTTTTATCAAACGATTGAATAATGGGTAAAATTCTTTCAAATGCAGATTTTCCTTTTTTATCTCCGTATATGTTGTTTAAGATTTGCTTGACCTCGTCAATCTCTTTCATGGGTTTTCTCCTTCAGGTAATTGGGCTCGGTTTGTAACCCATTACATTCTTACCTTGAGCCGTGTTCCCTGAGTTCCGTACCTTCCGGTCGATCCTGATAAGGCATGCTATTTTTTTATGTCATAAGCCTTCATCTTGCTGAGCAGAGAAGGATGGCTTATTTCCAGAAGCCGGGCTGCCTTGGTCCGATTACCGCCGGTCGCGTCCAGCGCTCTGGAAATTAACCGTTTTTCCATAGTCTTCCGGGCCGTTTTTAAGGAAAACCCCTCAAAGAAATCATCGATCCGTTTGTTCCCGGATTTAGTTCCGAGCGCTTCAGGCAGATTTTCCGGCAACAGTATCTTTTTTTCGGAGAGAATCACAGCCCTTTCGATAACATTCTCCAATTCCCTGACATTCCCCGGCCAGTCGTGCTTCAACAGAAGCGACATGGTGGAAGGTGAAATTTCTTGAATATCACGCCTTATTTTTTGATTAAATCGATCGACAAACAGACGGGTTAAAAGCGGAATGTCTTCCGTCCGTTCCCTGAGCGGGGGGAGCTTAATCGACATTACGTTAATTCTATAAAACAGATCTTCCCGGAAAGTCCCTTTTTTAACTTCATCTTCAAGATTTTTTGAAGTTGCAGCAATGACGCGGGCATCCACTTTTCGGGTCTTGGCATCGCCGATCGGTCTAATTTCTTTGTCCTGAAGAACACGCAGCAGCTTTACTTGCAGAAATAACGGCAACTCACCGATTTCATCAAGAAACATCGTTCCACAATCGGCCTCTTGAAACAATCCGGCCTTGTTTTTTTCCGCGCCGGTAAAGGCTCCTTTTTTATATCCAAACAATTCACTTTCCAGAAGATTCTCAGGGATACCCCCACAGTTTACGGGAACAAAATGATTTTTCGATCTTTCTCCGCTAAAGTGGATGCCTTTGGCGATCAACTCTTTGCCGGTTCCGCTTTCTCCGAAAATCAATACGGTGGTGTCGTGATGCGCCATTTTTTCTGCCAGCATGAAAATTTCTTTCATGGATTTGCTTTTGGCAACCATATTGCCGAACCGGTAATTCCCTTCAATTTTTTTAACCTGTGCTTTGAGCTTGATATTTTCCTTTCTTAACTGCTCTCTTTCTTCCGCCTTTTTTAAGGCAAGGATAATTTCATCGGAATTAAAAGGTTTGGATATGTAATCGTACGCACCCAGCTTCATGGCCTCGATGGCAGTATCAAAAGTTCCGTACGCGGACATCATGATGATGGTGGTCTCTCCGATTTTGTCCCTGACGGATTTTAAGAACGCCATTCCATCCATTTTGGGCATCTTGATATCACACAGAATAAACTCATACGACGTTTGGTCCAACATCTGTATTCCCATGAGCCCATCAACGGCAATATCTACCTTATAACCGGCTTTTTTTAACAATACCGACAACATATGGCGCATGTTCTCTTCATCATCAATAATCAGAAGGCGCCTGGGTGAAGCAGTAAAGTCCATTTGGCTATTTTCACTCGTTTGTTATTGAAGGAAGCGTCCCTGTCTCGCAAGGCGGGGCTACGGAGCGCTTCATTATTATTTATGCGGACCTATGTTAGCCTGGTCTCCGGCATTTTCCGAAAGAGGTAACGTTACGGTCATGGTGGTGCCGTTATGGGCGTCACTAACCGCTTCAATAGTTCCACTCATGGCCTCAATAATCATAAAACAGACGGAAAGGCCCAATCCGGTTCCTTTCCCCGGGTCTTTTGTAGTGAAAAATGGGTCAAAAATATTTCCCAGACTTTTTTCCGGTATTCCTGTACCATTATCAACAAAACTTATTTCAATGGTTTGGTTTTGACCTGTCCCTTTCGAATTGGGAAGGGCAGTATTTTCACTTCGGATATTAATGTGACCGTCTGGAATGTTAAGATCGGATGAAATCCCATCAGCAGCGTTGATCAGTAAATTTAAGAAAACTTGTTGCAGTGAATTGGGGTTTCCGGCAACAAGGTCCTTCCCCGCCGCCAGGTCAATCGTTAACCTTATGGTTGACATAAACGGTTGAGGTTTTACCATATCGACAAGCTCATGAATAACTTCATGAACTGAAATCGATTCAAAATCTTCGTTTGCAGGCCTAGAGAAATTGAGCAGCCGTTGAATTACCGTATTGATTCTTTTTATTTCTTTTTCAGCCCGAATGATAAATTCTCTTTTTTCTTCTTCCTCAAGATCATTATGTTTTAACAAGTCAAGGTAGCCCAGAACAATACCGATCGGATTCCCGATTTCATGTGCGAGTCCTGACGACAATCTTCCTATGGATGCCATTTTTTCCGCTCGAATAATTTCCCTCTGTGCCTGCTTCAACTCAGCATTGGCATTTTCAAGAGATTTGATCGTTGATTGGAGCATGACCTTGTCTTTTGAAATACGCATCACGATCAGGTTTAAAGCAGAAGACAATCTGTTGAACTCATTGTTCTTGTTCTCGTATTTAAAAAAGGTTTCATCATCTTCTTTATATTCCTCTGCCCGTTTTAACAAACGATATATCGGTTTTATCGTTATTTTGGATAATTGGTAGAATCCGACAAATGTCAAAACGATAACATTCGCGATCATATACATCCACAGCAGGTGCTGCATCTGTCTTAATACCGTATAGATGCCCTGAAGATGAAAAACCAATCCGGCACCGCCGATGATCTGTTTTTCGTTGTGCAAGGGCATGGTGATGATAAGATATTCCTTTTGTTTCCAAAACACTCCCCAGGTTGCGCCGGAAAACCGAACCATTTTTCCCCCGGAGAGTATGGCCTGCCGGACGAATTTTTCAAGCAACTCATCTTGTGGGCATGATGCGTTGTCATAATGTAGCACCCGGTAATCTTTATCCAGAATCAAAGCGCACGCGTATCCGGCATCATGGATGGTTGTTTCGATATGATTCTTAAAATCGAGCGACAGGTTATGGTTCTCTTTATTCAATTGGTTGGTCCAATAGCGTTGAATAACCGACGCCAGAAGATATCCTTTTGAGATTTCGGAATTAACCAGAATTCTTTGGAAGGCCGTCATCATAACCAAATTGATCAGGACCATCGCCAAGGATATTAAGACCGCAAGATGAACGGCAATGTTTATTTTTAATCCATGAAGAAACAAAATGTGCCTCTAAGCCTTTTACCTATTCAGCGGTCTGCAATAGGGATGTATCGGGTTTCGGAAGGGCCGATATATACCTGGCGCGGACGGCTGAGTTTCCATTTCGGATTATCAAAGCCTTCTTTCCATTGAGCGATCCATCCCGGAAGTCTTCCGATAGCAAACATGACGGTGAACATATTGGTGGGAATCCCAATGGCGCGAAGGACGATCCCACTGTAAAAATCAAAATTCGGATAAAGGTTGTGATCGATGAAATAATCATCGTTTAAGGCGACTGTCTCAAGTTCTACTGCCAAATCGAGCAAAGGATCAGTGGCCGATAGTTTTTTCAATATCTGATCGCCTATCTTTTTCATGATTTTCGCTCGCGGGTCATAGGTTTTGTAGACCCGATGACCGAATCCCATCAGTCTGAAGGGGTCATTTTTATCTTTGGCGCGTTCAATAAGCTGAGAAACCTTGCCCCCTTGTTCCCGGAGCCCCGATAGCATCTCTATAACCGCCTGGTTTGCACCGCCATGTAACGGGCTCCAGAGTGCGGCGATTCCGGCAGATATTGAGGCATAAAGATTGGCTCTTCCGCTGCCGACCATCCTAACGGTTGATGTGGAACAGTTTTGCTCATGATCTGCATGAAGTACCCAGAATGCATTTAGCGATTTTACGATATCTTCATCTATTTTATAAGACCTGACAGGAGAATGAAACATCATATTCAGAAAGTTCGCACAATAGGACAAGTCTTGTCTGGGATAAACCACCTTATGGCCTCTTGAAAACTTATAGGACATGGCGGCCAGGGTCCGGACTTTGGATAACAGGCGGGTAACCGTCCTGTTGATTTCTTCTTCGATAGTCTGAAGTTCGGGATAAAAACTTCTCAATGCGGTTACCATTGAGGAGAGTATTCCCATGGGAGGGGAGGATCTTGGAAATTTTTGGAAAAAAAACTGCATGTCTTCATGAACGAGAGACTGATCATTTAACATGACTGAAAATGAAGTGAGTTCATTTTGCGTGGGCAGTTTTCCGTTTATTAAAAGATAAGCGGTTTCGACAAAGCTTGACTGTTCGGCCAGTTGTTCAATGGGGATGCCTCGGTAGCGCAGAATTCCCTTTTCATCGTCTATATAAGTAATGGCGCTGATACAGCTGCTGGTATTTGCGAATCCCGGATCTACAGTGGTAAGGCCGGTTTCTTTAAGAAGCTGGGATATGTCGATAGCCTTTTCGCCTTCTGATCCGATGATAACCGGAAATTCGTATGTTTTCTCTTTATATATCAGTTTGACATATTCGTCCATGAGCTTTCCTCTTGAGATCTCTTGGCGTAATAAGGATTTAATTTTTTATACATAAAAAATGAGTTTCGGTCAAGAAGTCGAGCAATGATAGCGACAGCCATCGCTTTACACATTCTATTACATGTGATAAATATCAAAGATTCCAATACAATTTTACCAAAAGGCACCTGAGGGAACCATTATGACATTCAGACGGAATCTATTGATAAAGATAGAAATCGACAAAATGGTCGAGAAGATTCTCACCACCATCGGTCCTCTAGACAGCGGTCTTAAGCTTGATAAAGATACCATGCGACGTCTTCTTGAAATGAGCCCTTATCAATTTAAAAAGGAGCGCGACCTTGATCTCTATGTTCGAAAGACCGAAGATGAAAAGGGCCACATACTTGTTTTGGATAATGATTTGCCAATTTTCCGTACCACTCCGGAAGATGTCGGTTTACGAAAGAGCCCCACCGTCAAAGAGATGATCAGCATCCGCAATATTATTAAAATATTGAACGATTCCGACGTGATAGTCAGTAAAAAAGAAGCCTCCCTAAAAACCATCCAAAAGGAATGTATTGAATTGCTTGATTTTTCTTATAGCAGGTCCGATATTGAAGAAATCGAGAAAGACGGCATTGCCTCGTTGGAAAATGGTTATACCGATGGGATTAAAGAAGCGCTTTTGCTATTTTCCGAACTTTTGCAATACCGGCCGGTCCCCAAAATTTTCCAAATTCGTCACCATGATATTTTCGGATCAATAACAACAGAAAACAACGGGCAGTATGTATTAGGCCCGGTTATTATTTACAGCATGATTTATAATTCATTGAAATTAATTGAAAAAAAGCGGGTCGGCCCTGGTAGGGAGAGCATCGATTTTATCAATGCAATTTCTTCCGGAAAGGAAAAGGCTTCTCTGGAGGGTCCCGAAGTGTTTCGGTATTTATCCAAGGCGATTGCAACGGTTTCAACTTATGTTCCGAATCCGAAATGCTGCTTTAAGAATTGACGCGTTTTATCATTCACCCCAAGACCTTTTATTTCCATAGGGGAAACCCATCGTGCATCAACAGCATCATCACCAGCTTTTAGTTCGCCGCTTACAAATTCTGCTTTCATGTCCACGATCACATAATGATACTTCACCATATGGTTATCGTCCCGGGCCACTAAGTCAAATACAAAGAGCGGTTTTCCGGCTTTGATGGTCAGCCCGGTTTCCTCAAGCACTTCCCGTTCCGCCGCCTCTTGAAGGGTTTCGCCTAATTCCACGTGCCCGCCGGGGATAGCCCACATACCTTTTGATGGAGACTTTCCCCGTTTAATCAGTAAAACGCGGTTGTCATTAAAAACGACCGCTCCTACACCGACGCGAGGGGAATCCGGATATTTGGATGTTTGCATCTTCTTTTACTTCTTTTAACCTTTCTATCTTATATCGCTATTGAGCAGGGCTCAACCAGGAAGCATTGAGTATAAGCTAGTAATCGAGCTTTGGCTGGATTGGGGTCGTATACGCCTTAATAACATTGCTTAGCCGGACAAATTCTTCAACATCGAGGGATTCTGCCCTGCTGAGCGGATTGATCCCCGCTCTTTCCAATATCGGTAAAACTTCTTTGGGTTCTAAATGAAGTTGGCTTCCCTTTAGAGCGTTTTTCATGGTTTTTCGTCTTTGTC
>JAUXEW010000025.1 GCA_030620375.1 Desulfobacteraceae bacterium
CCATCCAGAAACGGCATCTTTTGGCCCGGAGCTTCGTTTTCGCTCTTTTGAAATCCTCAAAATAGCACGCTATTCCTGTGGATTCAAAATCGCTCAGGCCTCGCTCTGAACTAAAATCTACCATTTCTGGATGAGCACTAACTATATCAGATGGTAGCAAGGAAAATCTAATGCATAAATTACTTGAAGATTGTCCTGGCAAAAAATTGTTTCTTTTGGGAAATGAGGCTATCGCTCGTGGTGCGCTTGAGGCGGGTGTTGCGGTTGTTACAGCCTATCCCGGCACACCTTCATCAGAAATTTCAATGTATTTTTTTGACATATCCCAAGAAACAGACCTCTATTTTGAGTACAGTACCAATGAAAAAGTCGCGTTGGAAGTGGCGGCCGCAACGGCTAACAGCGGTGTCCGGAGCATGTGTGTTATGAAACATGTAGGCTTAAACGTTGCTGCAGACGCTCTCATGACGCTTGCCTATTTGGGTGTAAAGGCCGGGTTGGTGATTATTTGTGCAGATGATCCCTTTATGTTTTCCAGTCAGAACGAGCAGGATAACCGGTATTACGCAAAGCTATCCGGACTTCCGATGATAGAGCCATCATCGGTTCAGGAGTCAAGAGAAATGGTTCAGTATGCCTTCGAATTGTCCGAAACGCTTCAAGAGCCGGTTATTTTCAGAACCACTACACGAATTAACCATTCTACGGAAGTCGTACCTTTGGGAAAGATTTCTCAGAGAAAGATATCCGGTGATTTTGAAAAAGATCCGTTTAGCTATGTCGCTGTACCGGCCGTATCTAGAAATCTTCATGCCAAACTTTTGAAAAACATAGAGAAAGCTGAAAAATTAAGTGATAATTCCAAGTACAACCTGATTAAGGACGGTGGTGATCTGGGAATTATTTGCAATGGTGTCAGTTATTTGTATGTTGTTGATGCGATAAGGGAACTTAAGATTGAGGATACAGTTAAAACTATTCGTGTAGGGTTTTCAAATCCCATGCCGAAAAAAACGATTCAAAATTTTTTAAAGGGTTGTAAGAAGGTGCTGGTGGTCGAAGAAGGTGAACCCTATATGGAAGAAACCGTCAAAGCATTCGCTCAAGAGGCTGGGTTAACCCTTCCCATTAAGGGAAAGGGAGAAAATCTATTTTCTCGCCTTTATGAATTCGATCCTGTTATGGTGAAGCAGGTTATTTCTGAGGATTTTGATGTTCCTTATACCCCAACAGCAGCAATCGATTTTTCCGATGTACCGGAACTCCCGCAGCGCCCGCCGAGCCTATGTCCAGGCTGTTCACACCGGGCAACGTTTTATGTGGTTAAAAAGGCGGCGGAATTCATGGATTTTATGTGTACTACGGATATTGGTTGCTATACGCTCGGGTTTTTCCCGCCGCTATCAATGGGGGATTTTTTAATCTGCATGGGGGCTTCTATTGGCACGGGATGTGGATTTTCAAAGGTAACCGGCAAGAAGGTGATTTCCATTATCGGTGATTCCACCTTTTTCCATTCCGGAATACCGGGTTTGATTAACGCGGTATTTAATAATCATAATTTTACCCTCGTCATCCTTGATAATGGGACGACGGCAATGACCGGTCATCAGCCGCATCCCGGTGTGGATATGAAACAATTGAATCTTGATGGTTACCGTCAAGTTTCTATTGAAGAGATAGTCAAAGCTGCGGGTGTATCTCATGTTTCACTGATCAAACCCTTTAAAGTTAAAAAGAGCATCGCGGTTGTGAGGGAGGCGCTTGAATATCAAGGTATTTCGGTGATCATAGCACAAGAGAAGTGTATCTTATATGCAAAGAGCCTTAGGCAAGAAAAAGCAAAGGCTTTTTATATCAGTGAGAAATGCAAGAATCATAGAAACTGTATTAACGAACTCGCCTGTCCGGCCTTTTTCATTGAAGAAAACCGAGCCAAAATTGACCCGGCCCTTTGCGTCGGATGTGCGGTATGCGCACAAATTTGTCCTGAAAACGCGATACTCCCTTTAAAGAACTCATAATCTTTCCAGTTTGAGCCGAAACAGCGAGCGCATTGCCTGTCGCTTGCTGCGGAGAGCTTCAAATCATAATAATAATGATAACCTATTCATGATAGGCTTGAAAACGCTAAAATTTGATGGCAGAGTAAAAAGCTTCAAGTTCAAGGCGCACAAATTCTGAGTAATGAAGACTGGTTACATTAGTTCAACAGTGGTACTTTAGTGAAGCTTTTCAGCGCTAATTAGACTGTTTACGAAGCCGTCCAGCATAAGTGGAACCATTTTGATTATAGGACGATAGAAATGAAAACAACCCGATTAATTATTGTTGCAGTTGGCGGTCAGGGAAATCTTCTCGCATCTAAGGTTTTGGGAGAAGCGGCACTTATTTCAGACATTCCGGTCCGAATGAGCGAAATCCACGGCATGGCCCAGAGAGGCGGCGTCGTAGAATCTTCCATGGTGTTCGGTGATGCCGAAAGTACCATAATTTCGAATGGAGATGCAGATGTCTTATTGGGTTTTGAACCGTCTGAAACATTGCGGGCGCTAAATAAATGCAGTTTAAAAACCGTTGTCATAACCAATCTTTCGCCGCTTCCGCCATTTACGGTGGCCACCGGCCAGGGAGTTTATCCGGATATCGATCAGCTTAAGGATTTAATCCGTAAAAAAACAAAACAATTGATCGCCGTAAATGCCGTGGACCTTGCAAAAATGGCCGGGAATACGATGGCTGTGAATATGGTATTGCTCGGTGCTTTAATACAGACCGGTATTCTTCCCCTTTCGGCACATAATGTCAAAGAAGCCATTAAAACAAGAACCAGAAAAGATTTCGTTAAAACGAATTTGAAAGCTTTTGACTTCGGTTTTGGAGCTGTGGAAAACATGCGGTAATATTTTTGACGGTCTCGAAAAAAAATCAAAACCTGAATCTTTTTTCCCCGATCATTGTAAACCACCATCCGCATAGCGTGGAAAATGAAAGGGTACGCCAGTGCCTCAATGTTTTAGCTTTATCCCGGTGCAAAGCATGGGGTTTCTTAAAACCATTTATAATGGCTAAGCCTTCAATATGAATCAAAAAGATCTGGTGCTCGCCATCGATGCCGGAACCCAAAGTTTAAAGGCATTGGTTTTTAATCCAAAAGGACGGTTGCTGGCAAAGGAAATCGTAACGTTTGTTCCTTATTATGCCAACCATCCCGGATGGGCGGAACAGGACCCGATCGTTTTTTGGGAATCCCTGTGCAAGGCTTGTCAACAGTTATGGCTGCAAAATCGGGAACTTAAGGAACGTATTGGTGGCGTAGCAGTGACCACCCAGCGTGGGACGACCATCAATTTAGATAAAAATGGTAGTCCGCTTAGACCGGCTATCCTCTGGTTGGACCAGCGTAAAACTTACGGACAACTTCCCTTGAAAGGATTGTGGGGATTTTTTTTTAAAATCTTACGGCTTGAGACGACCGTTTCATATTTTCAGAGGGAGGCTGAAGCAAATTGGATCCATACATATCAGCCGGACGTTTGGCAGAATACACATAAATATTTGCTCCTTTCCGGATATCTGACATACAAATTGACCGGTGATTTTGTGGATTCCATCGGATGTCAAGTCGGATATATCCCTTTTGACTATAAGCGACTGAAGTGGGCTTCGGATCGGAATTGGAAATGGGAATGTTTACCGGTGGATCGATCAATGCTTCCTGAACTTGTTCCCCCTGGCCAGATTCTTGGAGACATAACCCCTAAAGCAGCAGATGAAACAGGTATTCCTAAAGGCCTTCCCGTAATTGCGGCAGCCGCCGATAAGGCGTGCGAGATCATTGGATCGGGGAGTCTGGACCCTTCCATCGGCTGCTTAAGTTATGGAACCACTGCCACTATTAACATCACTCACCAAAGGTACATCGAACCGATTTCGTTGTTGCCAGCATATCCTTCAGCAATTCCGGGATATCATGCAGTCGAGGTACAAGTCTATCGGGGGTATTGGATGGTGAATTGGTTTAAAGAAGAGTTCGGATACCCTGAACAACAAGAAGCTGCTGTTCAGGGGTTCACACCGGAATCCCTGTTCGAAAATTTTCTCGACGACATCCCTCCCGGTTCTATGGGGCTTGTCCTTCAGCCATATTGGTCTCCCGGCTTGAAACATCCGGGGCCGGAAGCCAAAGGCGCGATAATCGGTTTTGGGGATGTTCATACGCGAGCGCATCTTTATCGGTCAATTATAGAGGGGGTGGCATATGCCCTTAGGGAGGGAAAAGAGCGAATTGAACAGCGCAGCAGAATACCGATTACAAGCCTTCGGGTGTCCGGCGGCGGATCCCAAAGTGACAATGCGTTACAATTAACGGCCGATATATTCGGAATCCCGACGGCAAGACCGCATTTATATGAAACTTCAGGGCTAGGCGCTGCAATCGATGCAGCTGTCGGTTTAGGGCTTTTTAATGATTTTTCCTCAGCCGTAAAAACAATGACGCAAGTAGGTGAAGTATTTGAACCGAATTATCAAAACCATCGGCTATACAATTCACTTTATCATGATGTTTATAAAAAAATGTATAAACGCCTCAAACCATTATACGAACGAATCAGAGAGATATCCGGCTATCCCAAATAAGTCATAGCAGAATTAAATAATTATGCTTAGTGAATTGTCGATTAAAAATTTTGCCATTATTGATGACCTTCGGATCGTATTTTTCGATGGATTAACCATAATAAGCGGAGAAACCGGAGCGGGGAAATCGATCATTATCGATGCGGTCAATCTGCTTTTGGGTAGTCGGGCATCGGCCAATCTCATTCGTGCCGGGTGCAAGGCAGCAGAACTTGAGGCACATTTTGAGGTCGCCCCCGGCAGTATTACCGGACAGATAATGACGGCACACGGGTTTGATCCAGCGGAAGGACTATTAATCCGAAGAATTATATCTCATAGCAATCGGCACAAAATATATATTAACGGACGTTTGGCAACCATACAAATGCTAAGTTCAGTTACTGAAAACTTGGCGAGCATATCCGGTCAACATGTTCATCAGGGACTTTTAAAAGAGGACCTGCAGTTGATGATGCTGGATCAATTCGGTGGCCTCCTTTCGTTACGGAAATCGGTTTTTCAATGTTTTCATGAATTCATACCGTTGATTCAGCAACGGAAAGAACTTTGTCATTTAAAGGAGCGTCAAGCGGCACAGGTTGAGCTACTGCAATTTCAAAGAAAAGAAATTATTTCCGCTTCGATACAACCCGGGGAAGATGAAATTCTGAGTCAGGAAAGGATGCGTCTTAAAAATGGTGAACAGCTGTATCAAACCGTTTTAGATTGTATAGAAACACTATACGATACACCAGGCTCTATTATTGAGCGGTTGACCGAGGTAAAAAAGAATTTGAATAAAGCATCCCGGATCGATGCGGGGTTAAGCGAAAAGGTAGAAAATATAGATGGAACCGTTTATCATATTGAAGATCTTGCCGGGGAATTAAGAACCTATTTACAAAACATTCAGTTGGACCAGAAACAACTCGAAGATATTGAAGAGCGTTTGGATATCCTGCAGAAATTAAAGCGAAAATACGGCGGGTCATTGGACAGTATTCTGGCGCGTCTTGAATCGATCGAAAAAGACCTTTTTAAGATCGAAAACATTTCAGAAAAAATCGAAGCTGTAGAGTCACAGCTAAAAGGGCTTTATGATCAATTGGCCAAACTTGCCATTAGACTGTCTGGAGCACGAAAAAAGACAGCCAAAAAACTCGCTGAAAAGGTGGAAAATGAACTGGCCGGTTTGAAGATGCCACATACAAAATTTTCTATATCCCTTCGGTCTTTGCCTGTAAGTAGCAATACCGATCCCTATCTTATCACAAACGGCAAGATGATTTCGGAAACCGGTATTGATACCGCAACATTCATGATTGCCCCCAATGTGGGAGAAGAATTAAAACCGCTGGCAAGTATTGCTTCCGGGGGAGAGCTTTCGAGAGTTGTGTTGGCTTTAAAGGCGATATTGGCACAGACGGAATCGGTTGCAACCATCGTGTTTGATGAGGTTGATGCCGGAATCGGAGGCAGCATGGCCGCGGTTGTGGGGAAAAAACTGTCATCTCTGGCCCGTTTTCATCAAGTGCTCTGCATTACACATTTGCCGCAAATTGCAAAATTTGGTGATCATCATTTCAGGGTATCCAAACAAGTGGCCGAGGGAAGAACAAGAACCACCATCGATCCGGTTACCGAAGAAGAACGGGTAGCGGAAATCGCCAGAATGTTGGGCGGCGAGAAAATTACCCGGACAACACTGAACCACGCCAGGGAGATGCTCAGAAAAAAATCATGAATATTTATAGCATTCCTCCGATATTGACACTTTGCAGTTTGCTGGGGCTGGGCGTTTTAACCGTTAGGCACGGCCGCTGGACCGGAGCCGATATTCTTTTCTTTGTTATTTGCCTGCTCGGATCGTTTCTTTACATTGACATTCTTTTGGTCTTCAATGTGCAATCAGCTAAAACAGCACTTTTGATCAGTCGTGTAGATCATATTTTCATAGTATATCTTTTTCCCGTATACCTTCATTTCTTCCATGTTTATATAGGGATTAAAAAGAGGAACTGGCTCATTTTATTTGCATATGTATATGCCTTTATCCTCATGTGGTTTACCCAATCTCCACTTTATATCGAATCCATGGAAAAATATTATTTTGGTTTTTTTGCAAAGGGAGGTGTAATTTATCCCTTTTTCGGTGTGCTTACACTGTTTGTATCCGTTTATGTCGTCCTGTTAATCTATCATGCCATTCGTTTGGAAAAAAGCAGTATACGGAAATTCAAGCTAAAATATATGCTGGCCGGATTCGGTATTATGGGGTTGTTGAACGGGCTCAATATCTTACCGATCAGCGGTATTTCCATATATCCGCCTGGCAATTTGAGCTTTTTGCCGCTTATCATTTTCGGTTTTGGGCTTTTTAAACATGATTTATTGGATACGGGGGTGTTGATTCAAAAAGGTTTAATCTACTCCATTTTGACTTCATTTTTAACCGGTTTGTACGCCCTGGTTATTATCGGGGCTAATAGCCTGTTAAGCGGGTATGATTTTTCAAATTCAATTTTTTTCTCAATCGCCTTTTTTTTCTTGATTGCCGTTATTTTGGGGCCATTAAAAACGCAGATACAGGTTATTGTGGATCGAATCTTTTTAAAAGGAAAGTATAACTATCAAAAGACCGTGAAAAAAGTGGGCCGGATGATAACTTCCGTTTTAGATGTAGCGGGTATTTCAAAACAAATCATGGATACGGTAACAGAAACGATGCAGATCGATAATTGCTCGCTCTTTTTGTGTAATTCCGCGGAGGATGAATTTGAAAACTATTCCGTTAGCGAGAGGACAGCTTCCTCGATTCCGACGACCTTTGGGAAAGATTCATCCATCGTTCAGGCGTTAAAGGAACTCCAAAAACCCATTTTTTGCTCTCATTTTATGGAACAGCAAGATCGAGCTTGTTTAGAGAACATCATTTCCGAATTCGATATGCTCAATGCCGTTATCGTTATACCCATGATTTACAAAGACGGATTAAATGGATTTCTTTCTCTGGGTGAAAAACGTTCCGGAGACCTGTTTACTTCTGAAGATATAGATTTGCTGGAAACGTTGGCCAGTCAGGGTTCTCTGGCTGTTGAAAATGCAAAAGCCTATCGGCAGATAGCGGAATTGAATGAAAATCTTGAGAAAACGGTTGAAGAAAGAACCGTCGCACTTAAAGAAGCACTACATGAAAAGGAGAGGACTCAAGAGCAGCTTATACGGTCGGAAAGTTTGGCGGCAATCGGCCAATTGGTCGCGGGTACCGCTCATGAATTGAACAATCCGCTGGCCTCGGTGACAAGTTTGCTGCAGTCCTCCATAGAAGACCTCAGGGGATGGGACGGCAAAGATTCACTGGATGATGATTTTATTGAAGATCTTGAATTTGCCGAAAAAGAACTTAAACGGGCGAAGAAAATTGTTGACAGCCTTTTGGGACTTTCCAGACAGGGGCAAACTTATTCTGAAAGCGTCAATATGAATGCGGTGGTTAAGGATGCCTTGAGGATATTATACAACCAATACAAAAATGGTAACCTTGAAATGATCGAGCATTATGCCCAAAATTTACCCGAAGTTCAGGGGAATTTTTCCAACCTGGGGCAGGTTTTGCTGAATATCATTCAAAACGCTATACAGGCCTTAGGTGAGGCCGGTGGAAAGATCTTTATCAGTACGCGGTATGAAAAAGATATAAAACAGGTGGTATTTGAATGCGCCGATACAGGCCCCGGAATTCCGAATGCCCATCGTCAAGACATTTTCAAGCCCTTTTTTACAACCAAAACAGTTGGAAAAGGAACCGGTTTGGGGCTATATATCTGCCATGAGATCGTTGAAAAGCACGGAGGAACCATAAAACTGCAAGATAATAATGGCCAGGGTGCAAAATTTGTGGTAAGTTTGCCGGCGAAGACAGCTTAATTTTTCGTGCTGAAGTTTCGCACCCTAACATCAAAGAAAGTCCTCATTTTTGGGGAGACATGATATGATCGAGGTGAAATGATGCCGATATATGAATTTAGATGCTTAAAGTGCCAGGAGTGTTTTGAACTGCTCATTATGAATAATGATGGAGAGATTGAGACCCGTTGCCCGAAGTGTAAATCAGAAGACTTTGAGCGAATACTGAGCACCACAAGCCATACTGCTGGTTATAGTTCTGGTGGTTCCAGGGCTAATCGCCAGACAAGGACCTGTTCAAGCGGAACTTGTACAACCTATGATATCCCAGGCCTATCACGATGAGCGGGGCGTTATTCAAAAATCCTTTGTTTAACCGAAACATTGAGCACATTCCCCGTAGCTAGCTGCAGATAGCTACAGTTGAAGGTTTTAAACAGCGTGGTTGCCACAAAAACGTTTTAAATATGGTTTAAAAATGTTGTCCGTTGAGCCGGTTTATATCAAAACCTATAAAGACGGGCTGTTCAAGGATAAGATACAAACGGCCTGGGGCATCTTAAGCGATTGCTCCCTCTGTCCTCGAAATTGTGACGTGAATCGAATTTCCGGGCATACCGGAATTTGTAAAACAGGGCAAAATGCATGGATCTCAAGCCATAACGCTCATTTCGGTGAAGAAGCACCATTGGTCGGATCCCATGGGTCAGGCACCATTTTTTTTACCCATTGCAATCTATTGTGCAATTTTTGCCAAAATTTTGACATTAGCCATGAAGGTTACGGCCAGGAAGTTTCAGTTGAGAAATTGGCCGGAATCATGATGCATTTGCAGCAGGAAGGGTGCCATAATATTAATTTCGTCACCCCCTCACATGTGGTTCCCCAAATTCTTTCTGCCGTTGAACTCGCTGCCGGTGAAGGACTTTCTTTACCTTTAATTTATAATACAAGCGCTTATGATAAGGTTGAAACGTTGAAGCTTCTTGAGGGTGTGATCGACATATATATGCCGGATTTCAAATTCTGGGACCCGAAGGTCGCAAAGGTCACGTGTAATGCCGAGGATTACCCTGGTGTGGCACGAAGAGCATTGGCGGAAATGCACCGTCAGGTTGGTGACCTTATGGTTGATGAGAAGGGTATTGCCAAGCGCGGTATTTTAGTGAGGCACTTGGTGCTGCCGTCCGGGCTTGCGGGAACTAAGGGGGTAATGCGGTTTATTGCTGAAAAGATTTCCCCGAATACTTATGTGAATATCATGCCGCAGTACCGACCATGTGGTCGGGCGGCAGAGGTGAAAGAACTTTCTGTCGGCCTTTCTCAAGATGAATATGGATATGCCTTAACCTTGGCGGCAGAAGAGGGGATAACCCGGTTGGATCAGCGGCGGTCGGTTTATATTGTGAAATAATCTTGATGACATCAAGGTGGTAATGACGGATAATGAACAAAATATTCGCCATCGGTGATATCCATGGATGTTACCGTAAGCTCTGTGTTTTAATGGGCAAGATACCGATAGATAAGGATCAAGATATTCTTGTGTTTTTAGGTGATTATATTGATCGGGGGGATAATTCATATGATGTCATAGAATATTTAATATCCCTAAATTCAATTTTCCGGAAATTAGTTCTATTGAAGGGGAATCATGAAGAAATGTTTGAGAATTATCTATCCGATAAGGACAAATACAGTTTTCTGCTTAACGGCGGATATCAAACCTTGGAAAGTTATTTTCAACACGCTCATTCCAAGGATGATTCACTGGTGCCGAATGCCCACAGCAATTTTATAAAATCGCTGGATCTGTTTTATGAAACAGAGTATTATATTTTTGTTCATGCCGGACTGAGAGATGGTGTACCGATAAGTATGCAAGAACCGTCGGACCTTCTCTGGTTACGGTATAGCTTTCTCCGTTCCGACTTTGATTTTGGGAAGCAAGTGGTATTTGGCCACACCCCGTTTGCGGAACCCCTTGTACAGCGCAATAAAATCGGGATTGATACCGGTGCGGTATACGGGAACAAACTGACCTGTGTTGAATTGCCCGAACTTAGGTTTTATCAGGCGTAATTTTGCTATTTAATGGGATATGAGGAGGCAATGATTTTTTAATAATGAAACGGTACTCATGGATGATAATTATTCTGACCCTGTTATACGGCACAACCGCTTTCGCAGAACGCCTGTCGGTTTCGGTTGACGTGGCTAATATAAGGTCCGGTCCTGGATCAAAGGGATACGATATCCTTTGGAAAGCTGAGCGGTATTATCCGATTGATGTTTTTGAAAAAAAAGGCTTGTGGTACCACTTTCGAGATTTTGAGGGAGATAAAGGGTGGATTCATAAGTCACTAGTTGGCAGTATACCTTCGGTTATTACAAAGAGGGAAAAATGCAATGTGCGATCAGGACCCGGTGCCGGTTCACAATATGACGTTATGTTTTCGATTGAAAAAGGAGTTCCCTTTAAGGCCCTTAAACGGAAAGGCGATTGGATTCATGTACAGCATGCTGATGGAGATAAAGGTTGGATTCATAAATCACTAATATGGTAATGGCGCTTGAACCGTAATATCGATCGCATTCCTCTATCTTGCTACGGGGAATCTTCAAATAAAGACAAACCGGAGAGGTGTAATGGCAAATAAAAGAATCTCACGTTCTCGTAAAAGAGAACTTGGCGAACCGGACGAGTTTATTACTTTTTCAAACAAACTGTTAAAACTTGTGGGTGAAAATCGAAGGAAAATTGTTAGCACCGCCGGAATAGTAATTGCCCTAATTGTTGTTTTTTCAGGTATTCGTTTATATTCCGTGCAAACCGAAAAAAAAGCCTTTGCTATGCTAGAAAATGGCATGAAAAAATATGAAAAATCGCTGGGCAGTGATGATCCTGTAAAAGTTTATCTTGATGTGAAAACGGATTTTCAATTCATCCTGGATGAATACCCAAGAATGAAAGCCGGAAAAATTGCAAGGATGGTGTTTGCCAATATATGTTATGCGGCCGGTGAATATGATGTTGCAATCGATATGTATCACCAGTCGCTTGAAGATTTTGAGGAAAGACCGTTTTACAGGTATCTGGTTTTAAATAGCTTGGCATATGCTTACGAACAAAAGAAAGACTATGCACATGCGGTTAATTATATGGAAATGATTAATTCAGGGCCAGATTTGGAAATGAAGGACGACGTTTTTTTTACATTGGGAAGGCTTTATTCAGCGAATAACGATACCGACAAAAAGATGGAATTTTTTAAAAAAATTATCGATGAATATCCTGATTCGATATACACCGACATTGTTAAGGAAAAGATCGGTGACGCCAGATTCCCTTGAGACATTTGTAAAACGTTCCCTTTTGCCCCCTTTTGTCGTCAGGCTTAAATTTTAACCCGCCTCAGGCAGATTGATCCTAAAAATACGGTATATATTCATCTTATTCTGGATGGACACAAGCTATGGGGAATGTTCTCGTTGCTTCGGTTTAAATAAAAAAAAACGGCTAAACGAAATTTTTCGAATAGCCGTTTAGGAGAAAAAGAGATGAAGAAATTATTAGGTCAATGATCTTTATTGCAAGACTCTTGCCAAAAATAGGTCGGAATTTAATAAAATCCAATCGGTTAAATTAACAAGTATATTTTCAAGCGGTTATGGTTAATTGCCGTGGATAATAGTCTTGATATGATGTTTTTCTGAGATTGGATTAAATTTAAAAAGTTAAGTATTTTAAACCATAGATTTAAACCATAGACCGGCCTATCGGCTAAACCCTTGTTTTCACTGTGCTTATAGAAATCCCTCATTTGTTTACGTTCTTGAACACGAGTTGATCGATACATCTGTGTTAATTTTAACAGCTTGATATTGATAGGAAAGTAGAGGTTTAAATTTTTGAACCGATATCCAGCCGGTACTTTTTTATTTTTTGATTAAGCCCGCTTTTCCCTATTCCGAGCAATTCCGCTGCATGAGATTGAACATTGTCGGCCAATTTCAGTGCCCGAATGATCATGGTCTGTTCAACCTTAGCTAATGTATCGTACAGGTTGGCATTTGTCGGGATTCCATCTAAATGTAAGGTGTTGTCGATATTGTTTTTAAATTCTTTTGGAAGGTCGGATGCGGTTATCGTTTCTCCAGGGCATAAAATCGTGGCCCGTTCAATTAAGTTTTCAAGTTCACGTATATTTCCCGGCCAATGATAGTCATAAAAAAGACGTTCCACTTCATGGTCAATACCTTTGATGGGTATATCTGCTTTCCGCTCTTCCGCATATTTTTTTATAAAATGATCCACCAGCAGTCGAATGTCTTCACGACGGTTCCTTAACGGTGGAATTACGATTCGCACCACATTTAACCGATAGTAAAGGTCTTCCCTGAATCGTTGCCGGTCAATTTCATCTTTAAGCGTTTTATTGGTTGCAGCAATAAAACGGATATTGAAGAAAATTGGTTTTATACCGCCGACCCGTTCAATCATCTTTTCCTGGAGAACGCGGAGAAGTTTAACCTGAAGATTTTGAGATAGCTCCCCGATTTCATCCAGGAACAGGGTCCCTTCGTCAGCTAACTCAAATCGTCCCTTTTTCATAGAGGCAGCTCCCGTAAACGCCCCTTTCTCATGACCGAAAAGTTCGCTTTCAAGAAGCGTGTCTACAAATGCGGAACAGTTCACAGTGATAAACGGTTTATCATGCCGGGGACTGTTAAAATGGATCGCTTTGGCAACAAGTTCTTTGCCGGTCCCGCTCTCGCCTTCGATCAATACGGTTGCCGAGGTACGGGCTACCTTTTGAATTGTTTCGAAAACATCCTTCATTGCTTTGTTTTTTCCGATGATATTCCCGAATTTATACTGCGATTCAACAGCATTACGAAGGAGCCAATTCTCTTTAACCACCCGGTACATGGAAATGGCCTTGTTGGAATATAAGACCAACCGATCATTGTCAAAAGGCTTTAGGATGTATGTATATGCGCCTTTCTGCATGGCTTCCACCGCTTTATCCACGCTACCATGAGCCGTCATCATAATAACCGGTAGGTCAGGGTAATCGGATTTTATTTTTTCAAGGAGTTCAATACCATCCATAATCGGCATTTTCATGTCGGTTAAGACCAGGTCGACATCAGAACCTTTTAGTATATTAAGGGCTTCATGGCCACTGTTGGCCGTTAATGTTTCATAGCCATCTTCTTCTAGAACGGCACTAAGGATCGGAGGATAATTTTTTTCATCGTCAACAATTAAAATAGTTTCCATGATTACCTCCTTATTTTACCGGTAATTCAACCGTAACGCGTATACCTCTTAATGGGCTATTGTTTTTAATATCGATCTTTCCCCCGTGAGATTCAATGATATTTTTTACTATCCCCAAACCCAGTCCGGTTCCCATTGCTTTGGTGGTAAAAAAAGGGTCCCATATCTTATCAAGGTCCTCTTCCGAAATCCCCTTTCCTTCATCTTCAAAGATGATGATAACGGATTCATTGTTGGAGTTGATTTCAATTTGAATTTCTCCACCACCAGGCATAGCCTGCATAGAATTAATCAAGATATTGAGGAATGCTTGATACAACATGTTTGAATCAGCCATGATTTGAGGGAGATCATCTCCATAATATTTTTTGATAACATGCCTCTGTTCTTCGATCTGTGATGTAAGATACGTCAGGTTCTTTTCAAGAATTTCTTCAAGTCGGCACGGGAGCCGATCGGGTTTTTTGGGCTTGGCATAATTTAAAAAGTCCGTGATAATTGTGTTTAATCTGCTGGATTCTTCAATGATAATATCCGGAATTTTATTGGAAGGATCAAGCACGGCCATCTTTTTTTGCAGATGTTCTGCTGAATTTCTGATAATTCCAAGGGGATTGCGAATTTCATGAGAAATTCCGGCCGTCATTTCTCCTAATGAAGACAGGTGTTTAGCGCGGCTCAATTTTTCTTCCAGCTTTAATCTCTCCAGAGCCCTTTGCTGGAAAATTCCTTCTCCTCTCTTGACAACGAACAACAGCACTACAAAGACAATCCCCATAACAATTGTAATGGTGAAAATTACTAATATTTGGAATCTAAAAATGGAATGATAATCTTTAGATAGATCTTGTACGATTTCTACAACTCCTAAAACCGGTCCGGAAAGTCTGGAAAGTGATTTTTCAGCTCTAAGTGGCGAAAATGTAACAATCAGACTTTCTTTAGGGAATCCTAAGAAAATTTCCCAGAAATTTCCTCGTTGCACCAGTTTTGAAGTGGCCTGGCCCAAAAGGGCGTTTTGATAAGCGGTTCCACCAACATTTTGTTTTCCAATAATTTCTTTATTGAAACTATAGGAGATGGTGTTTTTCAAATCATAGATATTGACCATTTCAACGTCAAAACTATAGAAGGTACTCCTTACAATTTTGTCCATACGCTCAAATTGGTCTTTATTTCTGAGTTGGATTTTTCCGAATTTGAAGGCCATGGGGAGAATAAACTGTAGGAAAACCTGATGGTTCAAATTTTCAACGAGAACCCGAGCATATTCTTCACTTTTTTGGCGCTGCATACTTCTTGCCAGACGGGTATTTATCACTGATAAAACAATTGTCCCCAAAAAAATTACAGTGAGGCTGGCAAAGGTAAAATATTTTACCAGCCGAAACGGCTTGACTTTTTCTTCTGAAGTATGGCGTTTCATTGGTCAGATTTAAAAAAGTGTCAAAACAAGGTCATTTTAATATTGATCTGTTTTAAAGCATATAAGGAAAGTTATCTTAAAGTCAAGGTGTGAAGGCTCCGTAATAGGTCCAATTTCTATGTTGCGCTTTGCCCTCCGTCATCGAAACAGACTGTAACTACGCTTAATTTTTAAAATATCATAAAAAACGGGATATTTTATTGGTTGTTCACCTGAATGAGCATTATATACTACTACATATGGCAACTTTTATATATTTATATACAATATACAATAATTAACTAAAGTTTCGCAGTTAAAAAATCAGTTTGGTGTAAAATATTATCTTCAACAATATCAATCAGATCAAGAATAATATCAGGCTCTATTTTATAACAAAATATATGACTTGATCTGATTATCAGCTCTTTGACATTGGACCAAAGTTGGTCAATCACGGATAACAAAACATGATTATCAGATATTTCCCTGAACAATGGTCCGACAGGTCCTGTTAGCCTGCGTTTACTGATAATGTATACCAGTAAAAGATATCGGATCATAACAAGGCTATAGCAAGCAACAGCGGCATCAAAAGTATTACTTTGCTCTTTGCCCATATACAGCATTTGCTTTGCATCTTTAAAAAAGACTTCGATAGCCCACCGACGCGAATAGTAGTTTAGAATATCTGACGCTTCTAAATCAATATCTGTGCATAAAAGGGCCTGCCAATCTTTCTTGCCATCAGAAATAAAAAGAATACGTACATCACCGGTCTTGGGCAATACGGCATTCAAACAAACGCCCTTAACTTGATATTTATAAATAAATGCGGTTTGTTTCTTTGCAACCGTTTGCCATAATTGCTTTAGGGTATACTTCTGTCCCTGGTATTGATATTTGACGCGACCTCTTTTCAGTCGGCAAATAACGTTATAACCGGTGCTGTATATCTTGGAAATAACGTCATCATGGGCAAACCAGCTGTCAAACAAAACAAAAGAAGCATCAATGCCGGCCTTCCAGGCCCTGTCAACCATTTGTACCAAGATATCGGTTTTTTTATTTAAGGCTTCTTTTCGTCTGCGCCATCCATTTGTTCGTTTGTCGATATTTCTTAGATTATTGTTCGGCCGCTTGCTTGATGTGTTGAAAGCCACATCCAACGGAAAGAAATTCATCCCGTTATGATAGCCTAACTGCAGGCATCGATTGCCCAATATGGATCGTTTTACTTTATGATCATAATGGTAGCTGACAAGTTCTATTTGCTTGCCGAATTTTGGAGAAACCGTATCGTCAGCAATCAGCACTTTTTCTTTCAATGAAATGTCATCGCACCGATTAATGACTTTTAAAGCCAAAAGGTAAACGAATTTTCGCCAGTTGAACCGTTCATGGTTTAAAAATCTGTAGTAGACATCTTTCTTGGCATCAATCTGGTTATTAAGGTACGCTGAATTCCAAAAATCGCTCAGCTTTCGTTTTAAAAATGGAAGTAAAACAATCAGAAAAAGTACCGTATTTGTGGCGTATCCTTTTTCTTTAAAGATACCGCTACGATGAAGCATTGTTTTGAAATTAAGTTCATTAAAAGCGTTGTTTATCTCAGAATCGAAAAAAATATGTTGTTGATTAATCTGTTTTTGCAATGAGAGGGAAAATGTATTATTAAAACTCATGGCAGCTCCTTTTTTTAGTTATTTTGGTATCTTAGTAAATTCAAATATACTAAAATCGGAGCTGCTTTTCAATTGTTTTTTCCTATATTTTCAAAATATTACCCCTCATTGATATAAATAAATCAACTGCGAAACTTTAGAATATTATTGTGTTTCACATCTTGAAAAAATATTATAAAAAATGGCCAAGCGGCTTTTGACGCCCATATGGCATGTTATACCGCTGCGGCATAACAACCCCATTTGAAAGGAGGAAATGTCATGGATGAATTTAAGCGCTACCTGTTGTCTAAAAAGATCGTTACTAAAAAAAATTGCCGTATTATTTAAACTGGATCACAAAATTTCATGAATTTTGTGACATCAAGCCCGAAACACCCATCACTTCAGAAAATATCGATCGTTATCTTAACAAATTATCTTCGATCTACGAACCCTGGCAGATTCAGCAGGCCAGTGACGCTGTGAGCCTGTACCGCATTTGTCAAAGAGGCAAATCAACTCCTCTGGTCCAAAATACAGATGAACCGGACAGACAATGGAAGCATGTTGCTGATGAAATGGTCAGAATGATGCGGTTAAGACATCTTTCGATACGAACAGAAAAAACATATATGGGCTGGATCAGATCCTATTACCGGTTTCTGAAAGGCAAACCCCCTCAAAAGCTGAATCAGACAGATTTAAAAGATTTTCTCACACATTTGGCCGCAGATCGAAAAGTTTCTGCATCTACACAAAATCAGGCGTTTAATTCAATATTATTTCTTTACCGCCATATTTTAAGCATCGATATTAGCGACCTTAATGATGTGCTCCGGGCAAAACAAAGCAAAAAATTGCCGGTGGTGTTGACACAACCGGAAATCGCAAGCCTGTTTCAATACATGGATGGAATCAACCTGCTGATGGCAAGGATTGTATACGGGGGCGGATTGAGGCTCCAGGAGTGTTTGAATCTGCGAATCAAAGATGTCGATTTCAGGCGTCACCGATTGATTGTCAGGGCCGGCAAAGGTGACAAAGATCGAGAAACCCTTCTGGCGACTCAAATTAAAGAAGATCTGAGCAATCATATCCGAAAGGCCTGGGTCTTGTATAATGAAGACCAGAAAAACAAAGTCCCTGGCGTTTATCTGCCCCATGCCCTGGAACGTAAATATCCCAATGCCGGAAAAGAATGGCACTGGCAGTGGGTGTTTGCTTCACAAAAATTGTCAGTCGATCCGAGATCCAAAACCATACGAAGACATCATCTGCACCCGTCCAATCTACAAAGGGCCATCAAGCGGGCAACAAAGCGAGGTAGTATCAGCAAAAGAATCACAGTGCACACGTTGAGACACAGCTTCGCCACCCATCTTTTAGAAAGCGGCTATGATATCCGAACCGTCCAGGAACTCCTGGGACATGCCAGTGTAAAAACTACGATGGTATACACTCATTTATCTCAAAAGAATTTAATGGGTGTAAAAAGTCCTCTTGACGCCATTTAAACCGATCCAGATCGGGCGGGGTTCGGGATGATCCCGCCCGACTCTAATTCAAAACCGTAACTTTCTGTTCAAATGCCCCCGCTGGTCCATTAAGAGCCGATTTAAAAAAGCGTTAAAAGAAAGACGCCCCTAAATTTCTAAGATTCATAAGGGTTGACACGACCCCGCTAAGCAGTTGGCAGTTTTTAGGTGTCTTGGCGTGATCACACAAAATAGGTCAACCGGTGATCAGTAATGGATCTAACAACTTTTTGGCTGGTTTGAAGATCTGTGATCTCTCCAACATACTTGCTAAAATCAAGGGGCATTAAAAACTGCGATATCATCAATCCCAGTTTCTAAGGCTACGGTCCCACTTTCTATTTAAATTTAATCTAAAAGTGACTTCAAGGGTTGTGATATCGCAACCA
>JAUXEW010000178.1 GCA_030620375.1 Desulfobacteraceae bacterium
AGGGGAAAATGGAAAAATTTGTCAACCACCTAAATTCTAAGAAAATAGTTCATGGAAATAAAGTTCAGTTTTATAAAATATGGGTGTCGAGATTCAGTAAATTCTTAAGTAAACTACCACTCGCATAGCAAGTGGCTTTCTTTTCCCGCAAAGCGAGGAAAAAGGGGGCACGCCAGTGCCTCAAAGTTTCAGTTTCATCCCGGTGCGAAGCACCGGGTTTTTTTAAAACAAATAAACCATCTAAAACGCCTTCTCAGAATGCCATAACATACGAGACCATCAAAATTATGTAGAATTATCCATGGACTGATAAAACTTAAATAATTTTAATTTATAAAAAAAAATGATTGACATTCAGAAATAGATATAATATTAATAGGATAACTTCCGGCATTTAAGCCTTTTTATCACTCCTATGGAAAAGCCCCCTTATCCCCAAAGGGGGCTTTTCCTTTTGAGACCGTTCATAATTTTTTTAACAATTGATTTGCAGCGGTTAGCATGGGATCCCAGACTGGACTGAACGGCGGGGCATATGCCAAATCCGACTGACTGAATTGTTCAACGGTCATTTGTGCATGAAGTGCCACCGCAGGTGCGTTGATTCGATGGGCGACACCTTCTTTCCCCACCATCTGAGAACCCAACAGACGACCGGTTGTTTTATCCCCCACCATTTGCACCCAGATCGGTGTGGAACCCGGATGAGCATGGGCACGGGATCGGCTTCGAATAACCACCTCTTCCGCATCAAATCCGGATTTAATAGCTTCCTCATAATTCAGCCCGGTTCGTGCCACTTCCAGATCGAACACCTTGAATACCGCCGTTCCCGCAATTCCGGAAAGTTTGACATCTTTTCCGCCGATATTATCCGCCACCGCCCAGCCGGCGCGGTTCGCTCTCAACGCCAGAGGAATGTATGTTTTTTCTCCGGTTACGACATGATACGCATCCGCGCAATCACCGGCTGCAAAAATGTGCTTATCAGAAGTCTGAAGGCCTTTATCCACTGAGATGGCTCGCTCAATACCCAGGTCAAGGCCGGCCTTTTCAGCAATCATACTATTGGGTGTAACGCCAACCGCCACCAGAACCATCTCTCCATTCAGTGTCAGATCTTCACAGACTACCATGAGCCCTGCTGTATCCGTCTTTTCGATCTTTTTGATCGGGTGGCCGGAATAAAGCGTAACCCCTTTGGATTCAATTTCTGCTTTCACCACAGCGGATAGATCTTTGACCATCCATGGCAAAAATGTCGGGCGAGGTTTTACCATATCCACCGCAATATTCAAGCCCCGTAGAGCCTCACACATTTCCAAAGCAATATACCCCATTCCGATGATAACCACTTTTTTTACGGAGCGGATTTTCAAGTAATCTTTTATTAGTCGCCCTTCTTCCAAATTTTTTAAAACCATCACCCCCGGCAAGTCAAAACCGGATAAATCCGGCTTAATAGCCGCCGCACCGGTGGCGATTAGTAATTCGTCATATGAAAATGCAAATTTTTCCTGCTCACGGGTGGTCCCGCTAACTATTTGATTTTTCGTGTCAATCTTTTCGGCCAAATGCCCGGTTAGAAGATTAATGCCTTGTTTTTCCTTAAAAACCGCAGCGGACCTTACCACCAAGTCGCTGATATCACGTGCCGGATCAGCGATGTTATAGGGCATACCACAAGCGCTGTATGACACATCCAGCGTCTTTTCCATAACCGTTACCCTTAAATCCGGGTTGTTTCTTTTTGCCCGGCTAGCGGCGCTCATACCGGCCGCATCTCCGCCGATGATTACAAAATCCATAGCTTTCTCCATTTTTGATGATTTGACAGATAAAATTAGATATGATTTCCTTGATTTTTTAAACTTTCAAATTATAAAAAGTATTCCAATATGGATCAAATTTCAAACAATAACTTTGATGACTTCGTAAAAAAAATGCAGCCCCTTTTGCGGCACGCCTTGGGATTGGACCGATACCGGGTGCGTCGGGAAATCAACCGGATTAAACGACGGGACCCCGAATCACTGCATAATGAAAAGATGCTAAAGAGACTGGTAAAACTAGAAAGACAACTCCACGCTTCAAAACGAAAAAAAACCTGGCGAAAGGAACATCGGCCCAGGCCGACCTACAACTACCCGTTACCCATTATTGAAAAAAAAGACGATATCGTTTCCGCCATAAAAAACCACCCGGTGCTGATCATCTCCGGAGAAACCGGATCAGGTAAAACCACTCAAATTCCCAAATTTTGTATAGATGCCGGGCGAGGAATCGATGGAAAAATCGGATGTACGCAACCTCGGAGGATTGCAGCCGTTACGGTAGCCAATCGTATCGCCTATGAGCTTGGCGATAAAGTCGGGAATTCCATTGGTTATAAAATACGATTTGCTGACAAAACCCGAAAAGATACGTTTATAAAAATTATGACCGACGGTATTATGTTGGCCGAAACCCAAAAAGACCCCCTATTATACGAATACGATACGATCATTGTAGATGAAGCCCATGAAAGAAGTTTAAATATCGATTTTGTCTTAGGGATTTTAAAAACGGTATTAAAAAAACGAAAAGGTCTTAAACTCATCATAACATCGGCAACCATTGACACGGAAAAATTTTCCAGGGCATTTAACAATGCGCCGGTCATTGAGGTCTCCGGTCGTATGTATCCGGTTGACGTCAAATATATGGGGACTGAAAAAGATTCCGAAGACAGCGATGGGCCATCCTATGTGGAAAAGGCGATAGAGGCAGTTGATTCTCTGCAACGCACGCACCCTTATGGTGACATCCTCATTTTCATGCCGACGGAACAGGATATTCTTGAGGCTCAGGAATTGATCAGGGGAAAAAAATATCGCAACGTATCTGTCATGCCGCTGTTTGCAAGGCTTTCCGGTTCTGATCAGACAAAAATTTTTTTAAAAATGCCGGGACGGAAAATTATTATTGCAACCAATATTGCCGAAACCTCCATCACTATACCCGGTATCAAATACGTTATCGATACGGGTCTGGCCCGAATACCCCGTTACACGCCAAGGACCCGCATCACTTCTCTGTTGGTATCACCCATATCAAAGAGCAGTGCGGATCAGCGAAAAGGAAGATGCGGGCGTATTGAAGCGGGTCTCTGTATCCGACTGTACCCTGAAGAAGACTATAATCTTCGCCCTGTTTATACACTGCCGGAAATATTACGGGCCAATCTGGCAGAGGTTATTTTGAAAATGGTCGCCCTAAACCTTGGCGATGTATCGGACTTTCCATTTATCGACCATCCGGCTCCCAAGAGTATTACGGACGGTTTTGATCTGTTAATTGAACTGGGCGCCATCACACACCAAAAACCTAAAAACCGCTCAAAAGACAAAGCCCGATTTATGTTAACTCCAAAAGGCCGGCTGATGTCCCACATACCGGTTGACCCGCGGCTTTCCTGCATACTCATAGAAGCGCAGCAACAAGGGTGCCTTAAAGAAATTCTGGTTATTGCTTCCGCCTTAAGCGTTATGGACCCTCGCGAACGGCCCTTTGAAAAAATCAAAACAGCAGATGAAGCGCACGCCGCTTTTAAGGACCGTTCGTCAGATTTCTTGACCCTGTTAAATATTTGGGACAGATACCATGAAACATGGCAGCAGGCTAAAAGCAACCATCAGATGAAAAAATTCTGCAAAAAATATTTTCTATCCTTCAAAAGAATGCGGGAGTGGCGGGACATCCACTCTCAACTCTCCGCCATCCTAAAAGAAACCGGATTTAACGACACTAAACGCATACAAAAAGAAAACCGAAATGCACTGGACGAGAATCATCCGCTTTACACGGCAATCCATAAATCAATTTTAAGTGGCTTCCTTTCGAATATCGCCACCAAAACGGAAAACAATATTTATAAAGCTGCAAAAGGGCACGAAGTGATGATCTTCCCGGGATCATCGTTATTTAACAAAGCCAGGCCATGGGTCGTAGCGGCTGAAATTGTGGAGACAAATCGGGTGTATGGCAGAACAGCTGCCGCCATCAATAGCGGCTGGCTGGAAAAGCTAGGAAAAAATCTTTGTAAATACAATTACTTAAATCCGCATTGGGATAAAAACAGGGGCGAAGTGATTGCCTCCGAACAAGTCAGCCTTTTTGGGTTGATTATCGTTGAAGACCGAAGGGTATCTTACGGTAGAATACAGCCGGGTGAAGCACAAAAAATCTTTATTCAAAACGCACTGGTGGAAGGTGACGTAGACAAACCGTTGCCATTCATGAAGCATAACCAACGCCTGATTGACCATGTCAGAGATATTGAAAATAGACTTCGCAGAAGGGATGTTCTGATCAGCCGTACGGCCATTTTTTCTTTTTATAAACAACGTCTTGAAGGGTGTTTCGATATCAGGACGTTAAAACAGTTGTTGCGAGAAAAGAAAGACGACAAATTTTTGCGGATGAATCAAAATGACCTATTCCAATATACCCCGAACCACGATGAACTATCACTCTATCCGGACCGCATCTCTCTTGGCAATCAAAGTTTTGCGTCTGAATATCATTTCGAACCCGGGGGAAAAAATGATGGTCTAACGGTTACAATACCATCTATCATAGCGCCTTCGATACCACCGGACGAGATGGGGTGGCTCGTACCCGGGCTTTACAAGCAAAAAATTGCCGCCTTGATCAAAGGACTCCCGAAATCATACCGGAAGCAACTGGTTCCGGTTGCCGATACCGTTAATATCATCTCGGCTGAAATGTCAAAGGAAAGCATATCATTGATCACCGCCATTGGAAACTTCATCTATGAACGTTTTGGGATCGATATACCGGCTTCTGCATGGTCGGCCGACACACTGCCGGAATATCTTAAGATGCGCATATCGATTACCGGCCATAAAGGCAAGGAAATCGCAAGCGGCAGAGACCAATCAATTTTGACCCGGATACATGCCGGTAGCGAAAACGTCAAAGGCCTGGATCCGATCAGGAAAAAATGGGAAAAGACCGGCCTTACCCGGTGGAACTTTCCGGATTTACCGGCGTCCATTCAGTTTAAAAAAAATGACGGAACCAGTTGGACGTTATTTCCAGCGCTTACGCCCGGTGAAAAAGATGAAAAAGACCGCCCCCAAAAAGCTGATTTACGTCTTTTTTCCAACCCCACCAAAGCCTTAGCCGCCCATAAAGCGGGTGTGGCAGCCCTTTATACCAACCGTTTTTCAAAAGATTTAAAGTTCCTAAAAAAAAATCTGGGCTTACCGATAACCCTGAAAGAGCAAACCCAGTATTTCGGCGGAAAAAAATCAATTGAAAAAAGATTGCACGATCAGGTGATCCACCGGCTGTTTTTCAAAAACATTCGGTCAAAAACTGACTTTGATGCTCACGCCGAGTCCTCGGCACCCCTAATTTTATCAAAAGGACAGGAATTGTTAAACCAGGCTGCCCCAGTCTTTAAAGCCTTTTCTGATACCCGAACCGCCTTAAGCCGTCTTAAAACAGAAACCCGTTTTAATCCCGTTACGCTTCAATTAATTGAAGAATTGGAAACCCAGACTGAAAAATTAGTTCCCGAGAATTTTATTGAACTTTATGATGCAAGCCGGTTGGCCCATATTGGACGGTATTTAAAGGCAATTTTAATTCGCGCCCAAAGGGCTTTGGTTGACCATGAGAAAGACCGGAAAAAGTCTAAGGAAACCAAAGCGTATACCGACAAACTGGAAGAATTGTTAAGATCTCTCACCCCGGAGGCTTCAGACGATAAAAGGGATGCCCTTGAGGAACTTTTCTGGTTGATTGAGGAGTACAAAGTATCGGTATTCGCTCAGGAACTGAAAACCGCTCTTACGGTTTCTAAAAAAAGGATTGATGACAAAATAAGAGAAATCCAAAGGATGGTTTAAAACCGGCTTCCAGCCGGGTTCCTTTTACAGCGATCACTTCGCCTCTTTCTTCGGAGACCAATAATACCAAGGCATCCGACTGTCGGCCATGCCTGTCCGCGGAGGAATTTAAATTGTAAAGAATCCTGGCCC
>JAUXEW010000077.1 GCA_030620375.1 Desulfobacteraceae bacterium
CAAAAAATATAAAGTCCTCTCATACGATGTTCGGGGGCACGGTTTAGCCGAGACACCAGCGGGTGAGTATTCCATGGTACTTTTTGCTGACGACCTGTATCCTTTACTTGGCGCTCTCGATATTGATAAGGCATGCGTTCTCGGTTATTCGATGGGCGGGAGAATCGGCCTGGCGTTCGCCCTTAAACATCCGGACATGACCGCTGGTCTGGTATTTGCCAACAGTGGGGTAGCGGGCCCGGATATTCAAATTTCGCCTGATGAGCTGAAAGAAATGGAAGAACGGCGAGTACAGATGATAACCCTGCTTAAAACCGGTGATATTGAATCCATTGCCGATGCTATGGCCGTATTTTCTCTCTCTCCGGGATTTGAAGAAACAAAACCGGAAATTTTCCGGAAATATAAAGCGGTGAAACTGAAAAATGATCCTCGTCACTATGCCCCGATTATGGAGGCTTTGATGGCGTCCATGGAAGCGCCGCCGGATCTGTCGCAGTTAAAATGCCCGGCCTTAATTATCGCCGGTGAAGAAGACGGGTTTATGACTTTAGACGTGGCCAAATCGATGGAAGCCGCTATTCCAAACGCCACGGTCAGGGTCTTCCCGACCGGCCATGCGTCAGCTATTGAAGTACCGGAGGCATTCAATCAGGCGGTGCTTGATTTCATGGGTAAATTATAGCGGTTTGCTTAAAAATCCAATTAGCGCTGAAAAGTTTCACTAAAGTGCCTGCGCTGAAGCCGAGATGGCAAAATGTGAAGTTATTTTTGCGCGAACCCTAAGCATCTTCAACCGATATTTTAAACATGGCCGAACCGAATCCGCCATATTTGCATCCCGCATCCGGGCATGTTACATGGTCCAAATGCATACCGTCCGGATCTAACCCTGAAGCAATTCTGTCATAAACCATTAAAGAAAAAGGCATAAATCCATTCATCGCCCATAAACAGGGTGTTTCACAAGATTCATCCTTTATCATTGCGCCAAAACCATTAAAAACATATCTGTCACCCACTTTATTAAAAGCACAATTTTTCGCGGCCACGCAGGTGGCCACTAACTTTTTTGAAATGAGTAACGGGATGCTTTCCATCATCTCAAACTGTTTTGGGTTTTCTTCAATTATGTTTATTTGCGCTTCGGTATATCCCAATTGGCTTTTCAACGCTTCTTTGGTTGCGTCATCAAGTTTTTTCGTCATTTTTTACCTCACCTGTTTAGTCCATTATCAATCAATTTCAAGGTTTTTTGGGTAAAACCGTTTGAACTGACTTAAGCGCCTGTTTGACGCGTGAGTCTTGTAATCGCATCAATGATGGGCGGCCAGGTTCCCGGGGGCAGGTCGTGTCCCATACCGTCGACGATCAGTAGTTGCGCGCCTGATACGGCATTGGCCGTTGCCCTGCCCGCTTCAACCGCTACAAGAGGATCGTCCGCCCCATGGACGACCAATGTTGGTACAGACACTGAGTTAAGGGAAGATGTTCGATCGCCATGGGTAATTACGGCCAGAAGCTGCCGGGCCATGCCTTCCGGATGGAAGGACCGGTCGAAAGTACGTTCCGCCAATTTTCGCATGCGCATCTCGTCAAACGGGAAACCCGGACTCCCGATTGTCTTCATCATCGCTAACGTATTTTCAATATATGCCTGGCGCTCTTGTGGTGCGGGAGTAAGGAGGGCTTCCATCGCTTCAGGTTGGGCTTGCGGAAGTTCAGGGTCACCGGTACTGGACATAATCGAAATAAGACTTAAAACCTTAGAAGGATGTCGTATCGCGACGGTCTGCGCTATCATTCCTCCCATTGATGCGCCGCAAATGTGACTCTTCTCAATACCCAGGGAATCAAGCAGCCCAACTGCATCAGCGGCCATATCATCGAGTGAATAGAGTGATGCCACCTTCTCACCTTGCAACCAGGCATTTACCGCCTGCATGACATCAGGCACACCGGCCTCATCAAAATGGGTTGAAAGTCCGATATCACGATTGTCAAACCGGATCACATAGTGGCCTCTTTTGGCGAGCTGCTCGCAAAATTCTTCATCCCAGAAAATCATCTGAGCCCCAAGCCCCATGATCAATAATAACGGGGGTGAAGAACTCTCCCCAAAGGTTTCATGCTCGATCTGAATTCCATTTGCGATAATATTTGGCATGACAGGCACCTCCGTTTTTAATTTTTAGATACCCTTGACAGTCTCATAATCTTCTCCAATGACAATCCTTCTTACTGCAAAAAAAGCAGGGTTTCGAAAACGGCACCTCATTTGCGGTTACTTTAATGGCCGAAACTGATTTTTCAGGGACCATGACCATATGGGAAGATAATGTTACACCGATTTTTTCAACATCAAGTGCGTTAAATATAATTCGCTGTCCTTCTAAAGCCCAATCGCAATATCCGGGGCTGAATCGTGTACTGTATTGAATACCTGCTCGATCAGCCTTTTCTAATTGATCCTCTAAACGATCCGCAACAAGCTCAACAAGCTCGGACCCTACCAGATCAAATACCCACTGATAAAGGATTCCCTTCTGTGACCGCCCCATTTCTTCCAGCGCTTCCCCGATCGTAACGACCATAAATATGATGTAACGCTCCCCCTTGCATTGATTGACCAGGTGAGAAAACATGGGGCTTTGGATCTTACCGGCCGATGTCTGCACGGCATCTTTGTCCGTGTTAAGAACGGGAAGGAGATGATATGTCCCTTTGGGCTTTACATTGTTTTCAGCAGTACAAATTGCTTCCTCCACCAATTCTTGAATTGCATCAAGCGATTTTCGGGTTTGGCCATATAGCCTGTCTTGGATGTTCACTCTCAATCGCTCAAGCATATCGGAACTCAATTCGAGGGAGAAGATATTCACTTGGTCTTACCCATGCACCTTGTTATGGTTCTTTCCGTCTCTTCAAGAATCGTTACGGCCGATTCCGCGTAACCATCGGCCCCGTATGTTCGGGCTAAAACTTCATCTAACGGCGCTCCTCCGACTAATATCACCGTGCCCGGCGATATTGCTCTGGCTTCTTTAATTATTTCCGGCATGGCCGTCATTGTTGTCGACATCATGGCTGACAAGGCAAGAACCCGGGCGTTTTTCTCCTTAACGGCTTTAACAAACCGTTCTTTTGGCACTTGCGCTCCAAGATCACACACCTCATAACCAAAGCTCTTATAAATCTGGACGATAATATTTTTTCCCAAATCATGCGGGTCTCCCTCAACAACACCGATCACCAGAGAGACGGGATCTTTCGCCGGGGTAAGGCCCTCCTGAGAAAAAAGCGTCTCCAAACCTTGTGCCGTTATGTCCAGGCTTATAAGAAGTTCCGGCAGAGAGGTTTCATTAGACATTAATTTCCGTCGGACCCGATCCAACCCCCCCAGAATTGAACGTCGAATTTCAACGCTTTGTATACCGGCATCTATGGCTATCTTAAGCGCTTTATTAAGTAACTGATCATCGTGATTTAAAACAGCCGATTCCAAATCTTTTAATATAATGGTCTCTTCCGTCATTTTTTTCTCTTTTTTTTGTTTGAACATTAAAGGTTAACTGGTGTCTGCCCAAATATGAGATAGTTTCCGCAAGGTCAAGGAACATGAGGATTTAGCGTTGAAAAGCTTCACTGCGTGCAGCCACAGAAATACATGACCTATTTTGAGGATTTAAAGCCTCCCCGCAGCAAGCTATGGGGAATGTGCTCGCATTGCTTGTTCTAAACTTAAGCTCCAGGCTAAAAGATGCCGTTTCCGGATGGGCACTATCCATATTGCTCGGCAGCCTCAATAATAGCCATGGCGTTTTCAAAAGGGCCGTCAGGAGGAAATTCGCAACCCGGCGCAAGTATAAAATTGCCGCCGGGTGCCAGATCTTCAATTATCACTCTGCATTCCGCCATAACCTCTTCCGGAGTTCCATAACTCAAAAGGGGAGTGCTGATATTCCCAACTAAAACGACCTGGTCCCCATATCGGCGTTTAAGCTCTTTCCTGTCAGGACAATCATCCGGTAATTGAGCGAAAGATATGGCCATCGGTTCCATAAACTTTATTTGTGAGTCGAAATAGGGACCATCCCCACAATTATGAATAAATAGAAGACTCTGTTTTTTCCGAATCGCATCGGCGATTTCTCTTACAAAAGGGCCTTCTATCTTTTCCCAGAGTTCCCTGCTGAGACCACTCCATGAAGCCAGAAGCGTATCTAAGGCTACATTCATTAAACCGGCATCGCACATCGCCTCAACATATTCGATTAAAACTTCGGTTATGGTCTCCATGCAGGCCATCACTTCGTTGGGGTATAGCACACAGTCTTTAAAAAGACGCTTCGCCCCGCGCATCATATTCAAGACGGCCAATGGCCCCAAACATAGACTTGCTATGGAACCCCCTTCAAATCTTTTGCTGTTCAGCACGATACGGATGGTTTCCAGTACACCTTGCATCCTTTTGGCGTCTTTCAAATTTATCCGTTTTAGCTTTCGATAATCCTCAATATCTTTAATTAACGGGTCCGTGTAATCCGGAAATGCCGTAGATTCTTCGGGGTAAATGATTTTCTGTCCGAAATCGGCCGCTTCTATTGACAAATCCGTCCAGGCCAGCACAGATCCACCGAATTTTTCATAAGCGCAGAGATAAGATTCGGCCGTGGCTTCGGGTTTCGTCGAAAAATCCCGGTAGGACACACCTGCCAGCCGTCGCGCCGCCCCGCACAAGACTACCCCGTAAGGAACGATCAGTTGTTCCGTGGGTGTTGATTGATTCATCGTAGCACCTCACTTAGGCATACAGCGTCGCCTGTTTCGTTTCATGCAGACTCTTTTAAGCTACCCGGGCCAATTGATACAAGGCCACAAGGGCCTGGATCGCCTTTTCCGGAGATCGGAAAACCGGGACATTGTTTTCTTCAAGCCACTCAAGTATTTCATGCGATCCGGAATCCATCCCGGTGACCCAGATAGCCGTCGGTTTCCCAGCCTTTACCGGGCGGAAAAAAATTTCGAAGAATTCTTTGGGTAGAAGGAGCATTCTATCCGGCACCTGACATGCGAGCATATCCACATTCGGGTCGTTGGTCATAGACTCAACCCAGGTCTGATAAATACTCATTGGATCCGTGAATTGCATGGTGACCCCAAGATCCCATGGATTCGGGGCAATATCCCATGGCGGAAACACTTTTCTTAATTTATCAACCGTTGTTTCCTGAACTCCGGCCAGTACTAACCCCGCACGTTCACAAAGATCCGTAATCATTACTCCCATTCCACCGGGAAGCATCGCTATGGCTACCCGGTTCCCTTTCGGTGAAAGCGTACCGAATCGATCCAGCCCACGGGTGGTATCAAAAAACTCCTCAATAGTATCTACTCTTATGGCCCCGGACTGCTTCAAGGCGCCGTCAAAAACGACATCACTTCCCCGGACCATGGCACCCGTGTGCGAGGCAGCGGCCTTTGCACCGGCCATGGTCCGCCCGGTCTTAATCACCACCACACGCTTGCCCTTCTTTTTTGCCTCTCGGGCTAGCTGGAAAAACTGCCTTCCATCCCCGCTGATGCTTTCCATATGAATACCGATAACCAAGGTCTCCGGGTCTTGAACGAGGTAGCTCAAAGCATCCACCTCGTTGATATCCATCTTGTTGCCCAGATCGATCAGTTTGTTGATGTGAAGGTTGAATTCTGAAAAGAGCCAGTCGAACCTGGCTTCATAAAGGCCCGACTGGAAGATCAAAGAGAGATTCCCCTGCTTGATCCGCTTGATGGCATGGAAGCATATGGCAAATTTTCCCGGGACATTGATGGGACTTAATGCATTGGGGCCGATGGCCCGCATTCCGTTTTCCCTCAGAAGGTCAGCCATCTTTTTTTGGGCCTTTTTCCCTTCCTGACCGGCCTCTGAAAACCCCCCGGCTATGAGGGTGACTCTTTTGATGCCTTTTTGGGCACATTCTTCCAATACCTTTGGCGTCTGAGAATAGGAAACTGAAATCACGGCAAGTTCCACAACTTCTTCAATGTCCTTAACACTGGGATACGTCTTTAATCCCAAAATTTCTTTTTCTTTAGGATGTACGGGATAGATCCGCCCGTCGTATTTCAGGTTAACGAGATTCGCTACCAGGTTATAATTATTCCGATTCGGATTGTTCGTGGCTCCCACAACAGCTAAGCTTTCCGGCTTAACAAACTTTTCCAAAAAGTGTTCTGAACCGTCCATTAAATATCTCCATTAAGGTTTAACCCTAATTGATCAGGGTTTTATCAAGACCGCCATCTCCTCACCGCGCTCAAGTGCTGCAAAGGCTTCATTGATCTTCTCAAGCGGCATTATGGCCGATATCAATGGATCAATTTTAACTTTTCCTCTCTTAATCAGGTCGATTGCAATTAAAAATGGATCCGATCGAGGTTCCCAGGTATCCGGTGTTCCGGAAAGCATCCCCATGACATTTAGGTTTTTCAACATAATCGTGTTAAAATCGATTTCCAAATTCTCTAAATAGGTCGACATAATAACGGCTTTTCCATGGCTCGGAAGCATCTCCATCATTTTTCGATTGGCTTCGGGGTTACCCGTACAATCATAGACGATATCCGGACCGTATCCGCCCGTCAGTTCTTGGATCTTTTGTACAACATCTTCATTCCTGGCATCAATGACCTCATCAGCACCAATTTCTTTTGCCTTTTCCAACCTCAAATCCGACACTTCCGTTATAATTACCTTTCTAGCCCCTGCTGCCTTCGCACTTTGTAGCGTAAACAAACCGATGGTTCCGGCACCCTGAATCACCACCACATCTCCCAAAACCATCTGGGATCTCCTAATGACGTCTACCGTTACGGATAGCGGCTCAATCAATGCCGCTTGCTCATCGGTAACCTCTTCCGGCAGCACGTAAACCTGATCCGACACCGTGAATTCGCCATATCCACCGGCGCCTCGCGCGGTAACCCGGTCTCCCACCTTGCAATTCTCCATACCGGGCCCGATTTCCACAACTTCTCCGCAATACTGATGTCCCAGAATAAAATGGGCTGGAATTCCCCCGAAGGCTTCGCTAACCGCCTTTAGTGTTGCCTTTCCTTTCGGATCCTCCGGCTCCCAATCCCATTCGTACAAATGTACATCCGACCCGCAAATCGAACAGTAACGGACCTGAATAACCGCTACGCCCTCAACAGCCTCGGGCCTGGTTACTTCCTTGACCACAAAATTTCCGGCACTTTCAAAGACAGCCTGTTTCATAATTAACCCCATATTTTAAGTAAAAACTTCTACACTACAATTTGGAGATAAACGGATGAACCTTTAAACAGCTTATGGTTCAGAAATGAGTTGAAAAATTTTTTAGACCGTGATCTATATAGTCCACTTCATTAACTGAGGTCAATCCATTTTTTTGCTCTCGTAATGCGAAAGTAAACCACCGCATGCACAGCAAGGAAAATGGAGGGATAATCGTAACTACTCGGATGTATAGACTGGCGGTTTATGGCTGTCAGGGAGCTTCAGCCTTCAACCTTCACAGTCTATCCAAAGGTATGGAGCTTATGTATGGACTATACAAATCTTACCATTGAACGTCGTGGCCATATTGCCGTGGTTACCTTAAACCGGCCGGAGAAACTAAACAGCCTGAGTCACGAACTTATGGAAGAAATTGAAGCGCTGACGGAGGAACTTCGTAAGGATGTTGAAACGCGAGTTGTAATATTCACCGGTGCCGGAAAACACTTCAGTGCGGGGGTAGACTTAACCGATTCCCATCGATCCGCGTCGGCTGAACAACCCATGCTTGCCAGGCTGCGAGAATCCCACATCGGCCCCCGCATGCTTCGAAAGCTACTGGAAATTGACCAAATTACCATTGCGGCTATCAATGGCGCCGCGCTGGGTGGCGGGGCATGTATGGTGTCTGCGCTGGACTTTCGAATTGGGGCGGAAGACTGCCTTGTCGGCTATCCGGAATGCGGATTAGGAATGAGCCTTAGCTGGGTTTCAGTGCCCTTGTGTGTCCACTTAATAGGCCCCGCCCGAGCCAAACGCTTTATCATACTCGCTGAAAAAGAATCCGCCCAAACCTTGCTCGAGTGGGGATTTTTAGATGAAATCGTGCCAAAAGAAAAATTGGTGGACAGGGCCATGGCAATGGCCGAGCGTTATGCGGCAATGCCCCCTATGCCGGCTCAAATGATCAAGCGCAGCATCAATGCCGTATCTACCGCTCTTGACCGGGAAATCATGCACATGGATATGGACCAGCTGGCACTAACCGCCACAACCGGGGATTACCGGGAGGGGATATCCGCATTTTTTGAAAAACGAAAACCGGTCTTCAAAGGCAACTAGCGAAACGTTTCGTAAATAGTGTCCATCCAGAAATGGTCATCAGTTCAAAGCCCTATCTCAATTGATATGCCATCCCATATTTTTTCCACCGCTTTCCCTGCTTTTGAGTTAGAATTATATTCAAAAACAGTCTGACCTTGAACCATAGCGTGGGTGAATGTCGGGTCAAATGGAATATACCCTAAAACGGGGAGATGGTGCTTTTTTGAAAATCTCTCTATAGCCTGCGTCGCCTCTAAGTTAAGATCATATTTATTGATGCAGACCATCGCCGGCACTTTAAAATGGGCAGATAACTGAACAACACGCTCCATGTCGTGCTTGCCGGAAACCGTCGGTTCGGTGACAATAAGGACGGCATCGGCGCCACCAATAGAAGCGATAACCGGACAGCCTATTCCCGGAGGACCGTCAGTGAGAATGAGATCAAGACTATTCTCCTCGGCAAGCTGTTTGGCTTTTTGCCGAACCAGAGTTACCAGTTTTCCCGAATTCTCTTCTGCTATTCCCAGCCTTGCATGAACCATAGGGCCGAATCGGGTATCAGAGACAAACCATTCGCCGCAATTATCCTCCGGAAAGTCAATTGCATTTTCAGGGCAACAGTATACACAAACACCACAACCCTCGCATGCAATTGAATCCACCTCAAACTCGTCGCTTATAGCATCCCATCTGCATAGCTCCGTACAAGTGCCGCAGCCGGTGCATCTGTCTTTATTGATCATCGCCGTATGGCCGGAAAAAAAATCATGCCGGTCGATCACAGCGGGATTCATAATCAGATGAAGATCAGCGGCATCTACATCCGCATCACAAAGCACCTTTTTTTGAGCAAGTGAAGCAAATGCAGCGATTAAGCTGGTTTTTCCGGTCCCGCCTTTTCCACTTATAATAATCAATTCTTTCATTAAAGGGTGGCTCCATCACTCACAATTTTTTCAATCTCATGATATAAAGCACAAAATTTTTCTTTATATTCCGGCATCTCTTCCACCAAAACCTTTCCCTTTGAGTAAGCCTCGGCAATTTGCCTGTCAAAAGGTATCTCCATGAGTATCGGCAAACCCTCATTTTGCGCGTATGCCTTAACCTTACCATCGCCGATACCGGAACGATTAATAACCAACCCTCTCGGAATATCCAGGAGTTTAACCGCCTCCACAGCCAATTTCAAATCGTGCAAACCGAATGGCGTCGGTTCAGTGACCAGCAAAACAAAATCAGTCCCTCTCATGGAAGTGATCACAGGGCAGGATGTGCCCGGAGGTGCGTCGATAATCGTGATCTTCCCGGGATCCGCAACAGAACGAACCCGTCGGATCAAAGGCGGCGACATGGCTTCACCGACTCTCAGCTTCCCATAGATAAACTCTAATTTCCCTAAAGTGCCTTTCTGAATAACCCCTAATTCTCTCCCTTCTTCCCTAATGGCATTTTCCGGGCAAACCACCATGCACCCCCCGCAACTGTGGCAAAGCTCAGGGAATATCATGACGGTTTCCCCGATTACGACAATGGCCTTAAACTGGCATATTTCACTGCATTTTCCACAGCCGTTACACTTCTGATCATCTACCTCTGGGACCGGCGTGGTAACGGTTTCAACATCACCATATTTCGGATTGATAAAAAGATGGCAATTCGGTTCTTCGACATCGCAGTCCAGCAGCTGAACATCAGCGCTAAGTGACAAGGCCAGATTGGTTGCCATCATCGTTTTGCCGGTTCCGCCTTTTCCACTGGCAATACTTATAATCATATAATGAGCTCTCTTTTATACTTTCTTCAGACACTTATCCCTAGGGTTATCATTAAGCCGGAAATTTCACGAAATATTGAGGTTAATGATAATCATGCGTACCCAAAACAACCTTTACCCCCGTCTTGTCCTCAAGCATTTTGGCCATTTCTTCCGCATCTGAGTATGGACAGCCCGGTTTGGCATTTACCAGACAAGAGCTAAGATAAATCGCATCGGGCCTGATCTCCGATAATTTAATTGCCATCCCCACATTGGATATAAGCGGTCTCCCCGGACATTCGCATTTGACAAAGGTGATTACCTGACTCGGCGCTTCAAATTTTCCCTCTCCCAATGCTGCGGCCTTGAGGCATCGCCATTCACCAGGGCATCCGTATCCACTATCCATGTATGCCCCACAACCAATAACCATTACTTTCTCCATTTTATCCTCCTCATTTAATTATTATCGAGGCTTCCCGTTCCGTTTCAATGGGCCTAAAGCGGCACGGGCTTCCCTCCGATACCTTTGCAAAACGCCCCTTGATGCACAAGAAATCAGTGCGGATCTCGTAAAAAATCAGTCAATTTGGTTTAATATATATTTTTATTTTGCTTTGTCAACGTTATGGCCACCTCTCTAACCTAAGGGCTCACTCAAAAATAACTTCACATTTTGAATGCCGATGCCTCTCGCCTGGCTGCGTTGCGAAAACTCGAAATATACTTGAACGGCAATCCTTTAAGTTCCCTCCCCCTTGATGG
>JAUXEW010000227.1 GCA_030620375.1 Desulfobacteraceae bacterium
ATTAAGATGGTAATCAACCGCCTGGCCTCTTTCTGTTCAAAAAAAATGTTCTCCTAAGACACTTCATAGAGACTGCTTTAAAACCTTTAGAACCCTAAGTACGCCAACATTCACATAATCACGCAAGTAAAAATCCGGGTCCAGAGGGCCCGGCTTTTTATGTTTAAATAAATACCGTGGTGATTATAAATTTCCGGCCAGCGCCAAATGATTTTTTGAGATTGATATTGGATAACTAGGATGAACGAACTCGTGATGTTTCTCCTTAAAAGGGACATAGACGAGGAGGCAACTTTTAGGCGTTATGGCAATATCCTTTAATAGGGGGAAAACAGCCTTTTTCGGCCTGATGAAATTGGCCAAAATAAGCTTTAAACTGCTCACAGCTTCTGGCAGGGAAAGGGTAACCGGAATGTTTTTTTTCGGAAGTTCCGGCACAATCTCTTCCTGGGGCTGTGAGAGGTTCATATTAGTGGCGATGCGTAAAAATTTCTGAGGCCGAACCTTAAATGCCATTATCCAGAAGTGAAAATCTATTTGGTCCCATCCCTCTTGAACCACTTTCGGGAGATTGGCAACTTTGATCAGGTCGGCATATGTATCTAATTGAATGCATGAAATATCGGCTTTAATTCGCCAGAAGGGAAAATAGACGATATCATCCCCCTTCATAGGAATTTGTGCGAAGTTAAGCTTGTTAAGTCCTTTTTTATCGGGTCGCCAGAGTGATTCACAATTTTTGCAGACCAATACCAATGAGTTTCTTTCTCCTTCTAAATTCCACCCACAGTCGGGGCACAGGGTCGATAAAAATTCAATTTTCCAGTCCGGAACTCCTCCGGCAAGTTGCGAAACGTCAAAATCTTCCGGGAGATCTTCATTTATCGGATGATTCAATATCGCGTCATATATTTTTTTATCGACATAGAACGGAGAATAAATGATGCTAAGGGTTTCTCCGATGTAATCCTGATGAAAAATAGGATCCGGAAGTTCGGTATTAAAGCGGCTCTCAAAAATCTTCATTACTTGTTTTATCGGAAAATCCGGTTTGAGAAAGTGTCCCTTTGTTTCCAGTGTTACAAATTTTAGCTTGAGCGCCTGGCTTCGAAGGCCAACGGAAGTCGGAAAAAAACGGGAGTCCACAGCCTGATGGCTCATGTCAATGTACCGGTTTCGAATCCCGTCAATAACGCAAGAGAAGAGCATACCTTTAAATCGCCAGTACGGAACGTATATTACTTCTTTTGTTTTCGGTGCATTGTTCGGCAACAGGTAACGGAAGATATCTTGAGGAATAAGATAGGATTTCACCCGGCAAAATTCACACGTAAATAAACGGTCAGTCTCTTCAAGAGTCGCCGGTGCCCCGCACTGACGGCATTGATGTTCGATAAGCAGGTTAATGTTTCTCTCCGCATTGATTACAGAAAATTGCTTCTGCTAGATTTTCACCGCTGCATTTTGAACACAACCATGATGGTTGTTTTTCTGCCGCCGGATGACCACAGCGGGAGCAAAACTTCGCATTGGGGGCTAAGTTTTTTCCGCAGTTCGTACATCGCATAAAGACCAGCTGCTGATGCCCGCAATAGGGACAGAACTTGGCATTTTGCGGGATGGCGCTCTGGCATTCGGGGCATATGACAGTTTCCTGAGCACCGGTCTGCTGAGCTTTCTGCTGAGGTCCGGTAAAATATTGGGCGAACATGGCCGGCAGCATTAATCCGAGTCCGGCTCCCATCCCGGCACCGGCACCGGTATTATCTCCTTCAGAGGCTTTTTCCATGGCCATAGCCGCTTTCATTTGCATGAGTTTATTCATATCCTGAAAAACTCCCATCCGGCTTCGGTCGTCAATGGCTTGCTGCACTTCGGGCGGCGGCGTAATGGAATTAATGTAAAGATGCGTTAAACCGAGACCAAAATGACTGAAATCTTCCTGAAGCCGTTTGACCAATCCTTCTGAAAGTTCATCATATTGTTCAGGCAGCGTCAAGATCGAGTCGATTTTTTGGCCCATATAATCATTGAATCTGGAAACGACGACTCGATTAAGATATTCATCGATTTCTTCGGTGGTATACAATCCTTGTGTACCGACTAAACGGTTAATAAAAAGTATCGGTTGAATGACACGGAGGTTAAACACACCAAAAGCTCTTAAACGGATTAAGCCCAATTCGGAGTCCTTAAATGCCACGGGATCCCTTGTCCCCCATTTCAGATTCGTGAAGACCTTCATGTTCACGAAATATACCTCCGCCCGAAGTGGACTCGTCATGCCCCAGGGAATACTGATAATTTTGGTGAGGATGGGGATATTGGCCGTTTTGAGTGTATGGCGACCGGCCCCAAAAGCTTCGATTGCTTTTCCCTGATAAAAAAAGACCGCTGCTTGATTTTCTCGAACCGTAAGCTGGGCGCCGTATTTTATTTCACCGGACCCTTTTTCAGGGATACGGTTCACAAGTGTTTTACCCGTTTCGTCAAACCATTCCAGAACCTCTAAAAAAATGAGATTGTCATTTCCCATGATCCGCTTCCCCTTTAATCTTGAACCGAAACAGCGAATGTATTCACCAAAACCTTAGCTCACTTTTCCGGTTTATTTTTGTTTAAAAAACCTGGTCCTCAGGGCCAGGATTCTTTATTCAGAGTAGGTATTAATCAATCTGTTCCGGATTCATTTCCTTTTCGGCATATTGGTAATGCAGGCTGTTGTCTATGAACAGGTCATATATATCCGGATCAATATGGTTGTCGTTTTTCATAAATCCCATGATTTTAACCGCTTGGGATAGGCTCATCGGTTTTTTATACGGGCGGTCTTTCGCAGTTAATGCTTCAAACACGTCTGCAATGGCCAGAATTCGAGTCTGTAACGGCAGGTCTTTTTCCATAAGTCCCCTTGGGTAACCGGAACCGTCCAGTTTTTCGTGATGTCCACTGGCATATTCCGGAACTTTTGCCAGGCGATTCGGAAAGGGAAGCTGGTTCAGGATATTCAGCGTCATTGTGGCATGATTTTCGATGATCTTTCGTTCATTCTCATCAAGGGTTCCTTTGCGAATAGACAAATTTTTAGCCTCATTGTCAGTTAAATAATGTTGTTTCTTTTGAAGCAAGACATAGGTTTTATCTGCTATTTCCTTGATGCGTTGAATATTTTCATCGTTCATGAATTCACCGGGATTATTGCATGTTTTGATAAATTCATATTCTTCATGGATCTGACTGATGTCCTCTTTAAACTGCTTGTCCAGATCTTTTAATTCATCCGTCGTTATGCTGCTTCCCTTTTCCAATAATTTGATTTTATTATGCAGGTATTCGTTTTCAATTGATTTTTCAATCGAACCAAATCTTGTTTCGATCAGTTCCGTACGGTCAAAAATAGTTTCTAGTTTCGATGATTTGTCAACAACATGTTCAGGTGTGGTAATTTTGCCGACATCATGCATCCACGCCGCCAACCTTAATTCTTCCATCTCATTATCACTGAAACAAATATCCTTAAACGGGCCTTGGTTCACTTCGTTAATCTTTTCAGCGATCGTCATGGTCAAATATACGACACGGTTGATATGGCCGCCGGTATATGGGGATTTTTCATCAATAGCCGTAGCGATGCTCTGAATAAAGGAATAGAATAAATTTTTCAAGTCTTCAATAAGCTGGGTATTGGTAAGCGCCACGGCGGCCTGAGATGCCAGGGCGGCGATCAGATCAGCATATTCTCTTGAAAATTCAATTACTTCTCCGGTTTCAGGATTTTGAGCATTTATCAGCTGTATGACCCCGATAATTACATTTTCGTGATTTTTAAGGGGGATAACGAGCATGGACTTGGAACGGTATCCGGTGGATTCGTCAAATTTTCGGGGCCCGGTGAAATCGAAGCCTTCAGCTTCATACACATCCGGAATATTTACGGCTTCATCGGTCAATGCAACGTAAGAGGATACGTTGGCGTAATTCGGTTTGTTGTCACTGTATAATGGCACATGCGGGAGCGTTATTTCAACACCGCTTGTTCCTCCCATCCGGATATTCATGGAATCGGTTTGGACAATTTCTCCCCGGAGATGTTTGTGTCGGCTATCCAGAATATATAGTGTTCCCCCGTCGGCGTTGGAAAGGTCTCTGGCTTCATCGACAATCAATTCCAACAATCGGCTGATATTTTTTTCTACGGAAAGGGCCAGTCCGATCTGGGCGAGTTGTTTGATATGTTTGATTTGGTCTTCCGCATATAGCTTAACTTCCGCAATAACCGATTTTAGAAGTTTGTTAAGCCGGCTATCCTGAGATAATTGATCAAAATCAAGATCTTGAGGAGATTGGTTATTCGAATGTCTATCCGGATCTGATGAATGAGCCATTATCAAACTCCTTTGCCAAGGAAAACAATTGAAGCCTCTCCGTAGCAAGCTACGGGGTTAGCGCTCGCATTGCTTGTTCAATTAATACAGTCTGGTTGTTCTCAAATAATAAAATTTATATGGCTTTGTCAAGTTGATCACTATGCCTGTCTCATAAAACAGGCAGCTTAATTCTCGACTTTTTATTTCAAAAAAACAAGGATCATCTCCCGATTAGTTGGTGTTAATTAAGGCAAAATTGGGTTATCTCCAATTGATCTGGTGTGACCTCAGAGGGTACAAGGGGTCAAGGATTCAAGGGTTCGA
>JAUXEW010000296.1 GCA_030620375.1 Desulfobacteraceae bacterium
CAGGTGAACGACGTGGCGGAGTCGCGCAAGAAGTTGGGACCGGATGTCTGTATCCTGGGCAATATTGATCCTTATAAGGTGATTGTAACCGGAAAACCGGATGATGTCGATAATGCCGTCAAAGAAGCCGTTGCCAACGGTGTCAATGCCATCTGGCCCGGGTGTGATATTTTCCCAAGCGCCCCCAAGGAGAACATGGCGGCGCTGATTGCCGCGACGCAAAAGTATGGCAAACTCGAACCTTGCTAGCAAAGGCCGAGGCCTTGTATTCAAAATAGTTCACCGCAGAGAACGCTTAGAAAGGCAATTGTAAATAATCTCTGCGATCTCTGCGTGCTCTGCGGTGAGATACTTATTGCCCGCTTATTTTCCAAAGCAAAAGGGGATTTGGTGAAAAAACAGGAGAATAGTTACATGAAAAGCAGTAAGGTCGTACCGTTTCAAAACAAGGGCCATGTCTCTCAATCATTGCTGCAGCGACTCCTTGATAAGGGAAAGCCCTGTGGTTTGGAAGCCATTACGCCCATTTGCACCAAGGATATAATCGTCGCCGATTGGGTCCAACTGAAATGCCGCTACGGCTGCAACCGCTATAATACCACCTGGTGTTGTCCGCCGGCTACGCCGGGAACGGATGAGGTGCGTAAGATTCTTGCAGAATATTCTTCAGCGCTGCTTTTGGAGGTCCGCCAGCGCTATCCCGAGTTTTATCTGAATAATTCCCGCAAACGAATCAAACAGGTGCGCGGCTGGAAGGGTACGGTAAGCTTGGAACGCTTACTGTTTCTGGAAGGATTCTATAAGGTGTTTAGCCTTGTCGGTGAATGCTGCGCCCTTTGTAAGGAATGCACCTACCCGGAAAATTGCCGTTTTCCGCAGGAAAAGCGGCCTTCGGTGGAGTCATTTTCCATTGATGTCATCGGAACGCTCCAACATCTTGGCAAAACCCCTCAAGTTGCTGAAAACAAGAACGATTCATTTAATTATTATAGTATTATATTGTTGGAATAAATGGTTTGCTTATAAATCGACGCCGATGAGGATCGTTCCCAATCCCTTTTCAGGGATTCCATCGAAATACTGCTCTTTTAAAAAAATATCGCCGAGTGTACTCGGGTTGGCATAGATAATGGAATGGTTTTCAATAGCCTCATCTTCCAAACGGCACCAGTCCGCCGGAAGGCCCGGAATTTCAAAATGACAGATCTTTTTCATTAAATCCTGGGGAAAAGAGACTTTATCCTTATAAATAACAAAATTTTGGTGCATAAACCAGACATCCTTGCGCTTTGATAGTTCGGCAATGCGCTGCTTATCTTGAACCTCTTCACCCACCAATTCCTCGCCCTTTTTCATAACTAAACTGGCGTGAGTGCCCCAGGTAAAGTCCATATTTGTCAAGGCGACATAAATTAGTTCGTAAGTCAAAACTTTCCGTACACCGGCATTGACGACATTGCCGAGCCCCATAAATGCCTTTTTTTCCGCTTCCTGCTCAATATCAAGCATCTTCCCGCGATCATCGTTCGAAAAAGGGGCGGCTTTCATTATCCCCTTTACGTCTTTCAAGGCTATGGTCATAATCCTGCCGATTTGTTCTCGTTCCATCATTCTCGCATCCTAAAAATTATTTAGCAATCATCGGAATTTAGCAATGTTTTGGCGGAATTCAAAGTTTCAGTGAGGATGTCAAGCGTACCCGGGCGGATTTCTTCACGCAAGCCGAACAGGGTATTAAACCCATTCGAGTTTTGTTTCATGGTCTCTTCGGACATGATCGGGGTGGGTATTAATAGCGACCGTTCATAATTTTTAAATAGCCGCCGGGCCATATCTACGCTTAAATTACCGAATTCTTTATCGAACATCCTTTGCCAGTGGCAGGTCCAGCCGGGAATCATAAAAAACGTTCCCGCCACTTTGCATTGCTCTTCATAGTAGCTCCGGCGCCCGCCGATGACCAGGCCGACGCAATCATCCACCGGATGGTCCTCATCCATCGGAATGAAAATCGGCACACCGGCATCGGATAAGAGTTCATCCGGTTGTTCCAGCGCATTGCCGCACAAACCATATCCAAGCAATAAAGCATCAACCCGGGGTCCCATTGCGCGGGCTGCATCAACCAGACCCTGCTGCAGGAGCTTTTTGCGGTTGTGCAGACCCAGTTCTAACACATGCACCAGGACTTCCAGACCGCATTGCGGATCAGGTGCAAATGACTCCAGGCCGGCAATTCGATTGAGTTTGCGGGTCTTTGCGGACTCAAGCGCTGCAAGCATTCGGGCCGATCGGTCATTTTCCAGAACTGATATTCGAGCGATATCTTTATCTGAATTTAACAGATAGGCGAATTCGAGTTCTAATATTTCACAGGTTAATATTCCTAATATGGCCATAATTATTAGTATTCAATCCCTTTTTGGGCAGCAACGCCCCGGTTGAAAGGGTGTTTTATCTCCTGCATTTCGGTCACCAGGTCAGCCATTTGAATTAATTCGGCCGGTGCATTGCGGCCGGTCAGGATTAAAAAAACACTTCCTTAAACACATAGGAGCCCGGAAAATATTCGTCGGCCAGCAAAGTAACTTCACGGGTCATGTCCCGTTCGCCGCACAAGTAAAAATCATAGTTTGCCGGTGACAAATTTTCCTTTATATAACCGGCGGCATTGCCGTGAAATGTATCCGGCGTTGAAAGATCGGCCTCTGACGGGGCTAATAAGCAGGCAGTGTAGCTTGAGGCTATTTTGCGAAACAAGTCCTGATAATAAAGATCTGCGGCCGATTCGACTTCATGGATGATATTGAAATCGGCTATTCCAAAACGGCCCATTGACACAAACGGCGCAATGCCCGTACCGGTGGCCACAAAAACGGGTGATCGTTCCGAGGGGTTAAATGTAAAATACCCGTGGGCGCCTGTGATGCGAAAGGTGGCACCGATCTTGGCATTGGCCAGAATCGGGGAAAAATTACCCTGGGGAACATAATATACACAAATCACCAGGGTCGGATCATCCGGTGTGGAAATCAGCGAATAATATCTTTCCATTGATTCATGGATGAAACGAATCGTCTGGCCGGCTTTAAACTCCAATGCAGGGGGCCGGGTCAGTTCGATCTCAAAGGCATTTTTCGTCAACCATCGGCGTTGCAACAATTCAAC
>JAUXEW010000250.1 GCA_030620375.1 Desulfobacteraceae bacterium
AAACATAGTAAAGAACGAGACCATAGGCTATGCCGGAATATTTCGATAAAGAATCCAGAAGTCAGAATCCAGAATAAGGGTTTCGCCTTCGGCTCAACCGGAAAATATAAAATGTGTAGACGCGAAGCAACATCATTCTATTCTGACGCCTGGCTCCTGAATTCTGTGTTTCAACGCCGGCTGTCGCTAAAAGCCCCTTCCAGGGGAAATCCAAAACCGAGCCCTCTGGACTCGGATTTTTATAGATTTAACTTTTTTGACAAATTTTGTCAATAAAAAAATAGAGCGTTCGTTCGGTTTATTCTTGACAAGATATTCATATTTCCCTATGAATCAGCAATTGATAGAAATGGGGTGTCAGATAATTTCTTTTGCATAAGCCGGCAATAGTGCCCGCTACCCCATAGATTGCTGCGAGGTTAAGGGGCGAATCAAATTAGGTGGAATACGTTACCGAGAAGATCCGAGACCTTTGAAAAATGTTCATTGTTGTTCAAGGCCAAGGAAGGCGAAAATTTAACGCCATGAAAATTCTTACGTGTGTGAAACAGGTCATCAATCTTGAGGGAGATATCAAACTCGATCCAGAAAACCAATGGATTGTAATCGATCAAGCGACGGATTTTAATTATAACCGGTTTGATGAATATGCTGTGGAAGAGGCGGTATTAATAAAGGAAAACTTTAAGAACACCACCATCGATATTATTTCCGTGGGACCTGAACGGGCTTCTGCAGCCATCAAAAGAACTCAGGGAATGGGTGCGGACCACGGCATCCATATTTTAACAAAGGCGGAAGGCTATATCAGCCCTTTCCGTATCGCCGGCTGGATCGCTTCAATTGCAAAAGAACGACACTATGATTTGATCTTAACCGGTGTCATGTCCGAAGACGAAATGCAGGGCCAGGTTGGACCTACCATAGCGGCGTTTTTGGGATGGCCTTGTGCTACCGCTGTAATTGCAGAAAAAATTTCTCCGGATAGAAAAAGCGTCTATGTTGAAAGAGAAATCGAAGGTGGATTTAAGGATACATTGGAGATGAAGCTTCCAGCCGTTTTGACCATTCAAACCGGTATTAACGAACCTCGATATCCTACGTTAACCCATATGCTTCGGGCAAAGCGTGAAAAAATAGAAATAATCGACGCGGAACAACTGGAACAACCCCATCCACGACAAATAATGGTGGAGATTACCCCGCCGCGGAAGATGCGTTCCGGATTAGTCTTAAACGGAGACCGGAAAGAAAAAGCAATTCAGCTTTTAAAAATTTTAAACGAAAGGGCCATCATTTCGTTACCTTAAAGTTATGGGACCGATTATTTTCGCAATAGCGGAACATTTTGAAGGCAAGATCAGGCCGATTACTTACGAACTGGTAGCCTGCGCTCAAGAACTTCAACAGCACCATTCGGCCAAATTGATGGTAATCATCATAGGAGATGACATCGAGACCATGGCACTGGAAATTGCCCAAACCACCGGCACAGATGTGCTTGCCCTTCACATCCCAGGCCTTAATTCATATAACGGAGAAGTGTACAGCTCCGTATTAGAACAATTGATTGCTCAAACCCCTTTTACTTATATGTTTATCGCACATACGACGCAGGGGATGGATTTTGCACCGGTATTGGCCGTTAAAACAGATTCTGCATGCATCACGGGGATTGAGGGTATCATATTTGGAAACAACCGGTTAAGCTTTACTCGTACGGTCTTTAACGGCAAAGCTGTCGCCAAGATGTCTTCTTCAACCGATACAACCGTTCTGACCATTCAACCCGGCATGTTTACCGTTCAAGATTTTAACCCTGATGAGTCTGGTGGCATAGAAATTCGATCCCTGGCTTCAAATACCCGACTCACCCATTCAATGGGCCTTGTTCGTTCCCGGACGGACAATCAGACAATTACCGAAGCTGATGTTATTATATCCGCCGGGAGAGGTTTGGGCAAAAAGGAAAACTTAGACCTGATCTATCAGCTTGCCGACTTATTCTCCAAATCCGCCGTAGGCGCGTCGCGGCCGCTTTGCGATATGGGATGGCTGGGATATCAGCAACAGGTCGGCATAACCGGCTTAACGGTATCACCAAATCTATATTTTGCCTGCGGCATATCCGGGGCCATACAGCACCTGACCGGAATACGCGGTGCCGGATTCATCGTCGCCGTGAATACCGATCCTAACGCCGCCATTTTTAACATGTCGGATGTCTGCATTGTCGAGGATTTGACGTCTTTCCTCCCGGTATTCATCGAAGAATTTAAAAACGCTTTATCCTGACCTTGTCCTATTATGCAGTCTTCCAAATGAGATAAAGAGAACCACCCCCTTCGCAGCGTATGACCATATGTTTTTCCATCATGGCAGGAGAAGTGGAGGTAACCATTCACAGGGATTAAAAATTAGCCGGAATCGATCACGCCGTATATGACAAATCGACTTGATAAAATATACGTTGTCTATTAAAATAGGATCGATATGCATCAATTTTATCATAAAAACGTCAACAGGAGGTCTTAAATGAGCAAGTCATTGGTATCCATTGTTAAATACGAAAAACCCCTTGATTCTGTTCGAAAAGCGGTTGAGCTTTCCAAAGGCTTGGATCATTTGCCGTTAAGCGCCAAGGTCTTTATCAAACCCAATATTGTATTTTGGACCAAAGCCACAAACTTTCCGAAGTGGGGTGTGATTACAACTTCCAGAGTAATTGAGGATATTGTAGAGCTGCTTAAAGAACGCGGAATCGACGATATTACAATTGGTGAAGGCATGGTGTTGGGCAAGGCAAAGGACAAAGAAACGCCGGCACATGCCTTTGAAACACTCGGGTATAATACCTTAAAAAAACGTTACGGTGTTAAAGCGTTCAATGTATTTGAAAGAGATCTGGAAAAAGTAGACCTGGGCGATGGAATCGAACTGACTTTCAGTTCAGATATCATGCAGAGTGACTTTGTAGTGGACATACCGGCAATGAAAACTCACAACCAAACCGTTGTCAGTTTGGGAATAAAAAATCTCAAAGGTATGATAGACTTGGAATCCCGCAAAATCTGCCATAATGCAGATCCGAAAAGAGATCTAAACTTCCATGTTGCCCGGTTGGCAGATAAGATGCCGCCGATGTTGACGATCCTGGATGGCATCTACACATTGGAAAAAGGACCCAGCTTTGACGGCCGCATGCACAGAAGCAATATTTTAGTAGCTTCATCGGATGTCTTGTCCGCGGACATGGTGGGCGCTAAAATTTTGGGCTACGCCCCCTCCCAGGTTCCGCATTTGGTTATCGCGGCCGAAAACAGCAACCGGCCATATGACCTGTCTGATGTTGAAATCGTTGGAGAACAGATTGAAGACGTCGAGGTTTTTCATAAAAGCGATTTTGAATATACTGATGACGAAAACGGGTGTATGCCGCTTGCCTTGGCAAAAAGTGAAATTAAAGGGTTGTATTATCGTAAATTTGACCTCTCCATGTGTACCTATTGTTCCGGGGTAAACGGGATGATCCTGACAGCTATTCGAAGCGCCTGGAAAGGAGAACGCTGGGATGACGTTGAAGTACTCACCGGAAAAGCCATGAAACCCACTCCCGGTATGGGCAAAACGATTTTGGTTGGCAAATGTATGGTCGACGCCAATAAAGACAACCCTGATATTAACGAGATGATTGCTATAAAAGGATGCCCGCCCCAACCTAAAAGTATCATCAAGGCGCTTCACCAAGCCGGTATCAATGTAGATCCCACCATTTTTGACAATACTGAATTGGCACCGGGATTTTTCTTGAGCCGGTATGAAGGTAAACCGGAATTTGATGAGTCGTTTTTTCAAATTAACTAGTGCCCTAACGAAAACCAGATCATTTTTTTTCAGGCACTCACAGTATCGTTTCCCACAAATAACGTTTACTTAGTGTCCATCCAGAAATGGTAGATTTTGGTTCAGAGCAAGGCCTGAGCGATTTTGAAACCATAGGAATAGGGTGCTATTTTGAGGATTGCAAAATCGCGAAAACGAAGCTCCGGGCCAAAAGATGCCGTTTATGGATGGACACTACCTAATATGAACGTTTCAAAGGAGGCACTACAAATGCCCAAGCCAATTATCGAAGAACTAAAACCGCTTTTTTTACCCGAATCCATCGCTATCATTGGCG
>JAUXEW010000024.1 GCA_030620375.1 Desulfobacteraceae bacterium
TCCTGTAGCGCTTCAGCTTCGATACTTACAGACCATGAACGAAATGTCGGCGGAGAATAATACCGTAACTATTTTTCCCGTCCCGTTAGATTTGTTCAAACCGTTTTTAAAATTGATGAAATCGGATGAAGAATAGCTTTGGTGATCCCGTCTGAACCGTAGTAGCGAGCGCATTACCCGTAGCTCGTTTCGGGGTTGGCGAGCGAATCTTATATCGGATATCATCAACAAAAAAATAGGCAATTTGCCTTAAATTTAGGCAAACTATTGACATCATAATTAGAAATGGGTTAATAAATACATTTTTTTCAGGTATGCTTTTTGTGAGTTACGGTATTATCGGAAGAGGCTTTTGAAAATCGGGATGTTTTTCAAAGTTTTCAGGAATTGAACAAGCAATACGAGCGCATTTGTTGCAGCCTGTGAAAGAGCCTCAATACATTGCAGCTAAACTCAATTGGATATTTTGAGGGCGGGGGCTTTCTATTCCCCGCCCGTGCTTTTCGAATAAGGCAAAGGTTTTGCAAAGAAAGGAGATTAACTGAAGATGGGCGGTAAAAAAGAAGCCAAAGAAAAACCGTTGGAAAAAATGACGTCAAAGGAATTAAGGGAACTCGCCTTTAAGATCCCGGAAATTACGGGTGTTCATGGGATGAACAAAGAGGAATTGTTGTCAAAAATTAAAAAATCCAGAGGGATTAAAGAGGATACCGCCAAGGCAAAGGGGTCGTCTGCCAGAGAAATCAAGCAACAGATAAAAAAATTAAAAGCGGCGCATAGCACAGCACTGGACTCAGACGACAAAAAAATGGCCGGAATCTATCGGAAACGGATTGTCCGGTTAAAGAAAAAGAGCCGCCGGCTTGCCGCATAAATACTAATGCTGCTACTGATTAGGGTTTATGAAGCTTTATGAACATTGACTTGGGGTTATGTGAATGGATACGACTTCCATAGAGGCACTCATTAAATCTTTTATGGAATCCCTGTCCTCTGAAAAAGGATATTCAGCGAATACCTGCCGGGCTTATGAACACGACTTGAGGGAATTTTCCGATTTTATAATCAAGAATTACATGAGCGCTCGCTCAACCCATAAAAGCGCGGCAGAGTCAAATGCAAGCCAGATGGATGGATTGATGATCAGAGGGTTTTTGGGATATCTGTATAAAAAGAACCATAAAGCGACCATTGCCCGAAAGCTTTCAGCGATCCGTACATTTTTTAACTATTTGGTTAAACACGGCGTTATTCAAGATAACCCGGCGGATTTAATTCACACTCCAAAACAGGATCAAGGGATTCCGACTTATCTTCCAGTTGATGATATGTTCAGGCTTCTAGATTCTATACATGAAAAAACACTGCCGGGTTTTAGAAACCGCGCCATTTTCGAAACCATGTATTCCACCGGAATACGGGTATCGGAACTCGCCGGAATGGATAGTTTTGATGTTGATGTCAATCAATGTATTGTCCGGGTTCGGGGGAAGGGGAATAAGGAAAGAATCGTCCCTGTCGGCAAGAAAGCGGTCCGGGCTATTTTAGATTATCGGGAAAAACTTTACGCTGAAAAAGGTGTTGGCGTCGATCAAAACGGGCCGTTGTTTTTAAACAGGAATGGTACGCGTCTTTCTACCCGGTCGATTGCGCGGATTCTAGATAATCTGGCTAAAGCATGTGGGATTCCGATGCCGATTTCCCCCCACGCCTTTAGGCATTCATTTGCAACCCATATGCTTGATGCCGGGGCGGACTTGCGGGCGGTTCAGGAACTTTTAGGCCATAAAAGTCTGTCGACGACGCAAAGATATACCCATGTCAGTATTGATAAATTAATGCAAATTTATGATAAATCGCATCCCAGGCGGTGAGCTATGATTCAGGATTCTTCGATGAAATTTCACGGAACAACGATTCTTGCCGTACGGCGCAACGGTAAAGTTGCGGTTGCCGGGGACGGCCAGGTAACGTTGAACAATACGGTGGTCAAACACCTCGCCAAAAAGGTGAGAAAAATCTACAATGACAAGATCATCGTGGGATTTGCCGGTGCAACGGCGGATGCCTTGAATCTTTCCGAACGGTTGGAGGGCAAACTTGACCGTTACAACGGTAATCTGACGAGATCCGCTGTGGAGTTGGCCCGTGACTGGCGAACCGATAGATATTTGCGACGGTTAGAGGCCATAATGATTGCCGTCGATGAAAAGCAGACATACCTGATTTCAGGAAGCGGCGATGTGATTGAGCCGGATGAAGGGGTCATCGGGATCGGATCCGGTGGTGTGGGAGCGCAAGCGGCCGCGATGGCGTTAATCAATCATACGGATATGGATGCCGAAAAGATTGTTGAAGCGAGCATGAAAATTGTGGCAACTCTATGCATTTATACCAATCAATCGGTGACAATCGAAACGTTTTAATTGAACCAGCAATGCGAGCGCATTCCCCGTAGCTTGCTGCGGGGAGGCTTTAAATACTTGATTGTTTTAGGAATATAAAATGAGTGATTTAAAACCGTTGGAAATCGTGAAAGAGTTGGACAAATATATCATCGGGCAAAATAATGCTAAACGTTTTGTTGCTATTGCATTAAGGAATCGATGGCGCCGACAGCATGTCCCGAAAGTGCTTCGGGATGAAATTGCACCGAAAAATATTATTTTAATCGGTCCTACCGGTGTTGGGAAGACCGAAATCGCCAGGCGGCTTTCGAAGCTAACGGATTCTCCGTTTCATAAAGTTGAAGCCTCTAAGTTTACCGAAGTCGGATATGTCGGCCGGGATGTAGAGTCCATGATTCGGGACTTGGTGGAGCTTACCGTAAATTCGGTAAAATCAGCGGAACAGGAAGCGGTAAAAGAAAAAGCAAGGGAAATTGCGGAAGAAAAGGTCCTGGATCTTTTATTGCCGAAAACACCGGCACCGCCATCGATTAAGGAAGAGAATTTAAACCTGCTTCCCGATGCATCGTCGGCGAACGATGTGAGCAAATCATTTTCTACCCGAGAAAAGCTCAGAAAAATGCTGCGGGAGAAAAAACTGGACGATCGATATGTGGATCTCGACGTTTCAGAACGCACAATGCCCATGGTTGAGATATTTTCCAATGTCGGTATGGAAGAATTGGGAATCAGTTTTAAAGACATGATGGGCGGTTTTTTGCCGAAAAACACCAAGAAACGAAAGGTTAAGGTCTGCGAAGCCATGGAAATCCTTGGACAAGAGGAAGCGCAAAGCCTTGTGGACATGGACAAGGTCGTTAAAGAAGCTATTGAAAAGGTAGAGCAATCCGGAATTATTTTTTTAGACGAGATCGACAAGATCGTTGGAAAAGACGGAGGGCACGGCCCCGATGTTTCCCGGGAAGGCGTACAGCGAGATTTACTTCCGCTAGTTGAGGGAAGCGTTGTTAATACAAAATATGGTCCGGTGAAGACAGACCATGTCCTCTTTATCGCGTCAGGTGCTTTTCATACCACCAAACCTTCGGATTTGATTCCGGAGCTCCAGGGCCGGTTTCCCATTCGGGTGGAACTCAATTCTTTAGGGTATAAAGAATTTATAAAAATACTGGTCGAGCCCAAAAATGCATTATTGCTACAATATACGGCGTTGTTAAAAACCGAAGGAATCGATATTACTTTTGAAGATGATGCAGTGGAAGAGATTGCCAAAATTGCCCAAGAGGTTAACGATATGACTGAAAATATCGGGGCAAGAAGACTTCACACCTTAATGGAATGCTTACTTGAGGATATTTTGTTTGAAGCGCCGGACATAGAAACGAAAAAAGTCATTATTGACGGAAACCATGTGAGAGAAAAATTAAAAGATATTAAAGATGATGAAGATTTAAGCCGGTATATTTTATAACGGGTATTGATTTGAAGACGGTATCTTCCGCCTTGTCTTTCACCAAAGTTTACCATTTTAGGATGGGTACTAACGAATAACCTAAATTTTTATGAGCCAGAATGTAGCAGACATATTGATTGAAGCGTTGCCGTATATCCGGAAATTTTACGGGATGACCGTCGTTATCAAATACGGTGGTCATGCCATGGTTGAAGAAGGGTTAAAAAAAGATTTCGCTCGTGACATTACATTAATGAAATTTGTGGGATTAAATCCTGTTGTGGTACACGGCGGCGGGCCGCAGATTAATTCGGCTCTGGACCGAATGGGTATACAACCCAAGTTCGTCAGAGGTATGCGGCTTACGGATGAAGAGACCATGGACGTGGTAGAAATGGTTCTCGGCGGCAAGGTGAATATGGAGATCGTTGCCCGGATTAACCATCAGGGCGGGAAAGCCGTGGGATTAAGCGGCAAAGACGGTGGACTGATCCTGGCGAAAAAGCTTCATATTGTTCATCAAGAAGGGGAAAACGACCCGCCCGAGATTATTGATCCCGGGTTAGTAGGGCAGGTCGTTCATATCAACCCCGACCTCATTAATACCTTGACCAACCAGGGATTCATTCCCATTATCGCACCGGTAGGTTTCGGGGAAAACGGAGAAACCTTCAATATTAATGCAGATCTGGTTGCCGGTAAAATTGCAATAGCCCTCGCCGCCCGGAGACTGATTTTTTTGACGGATGTAGACGGCTTACTTGACGCGTCAGGGCGTCTGATTTCATCCATTAATTCGGAAGATATTCAGTCGATGATCAAAAATAAAATCATTTCAGAGGGAATGATACCGAAAATCGAATATGCCCTGGATGCCTTGAACAATCAAGTGGAAAAAGTTCAATTGATTAACGGTACCCTGCGACATGCCTTATTATTGGAGCTTTTTACCGACAAGGGAATAGGAACGGAAGTGACAAAATGAAGCAAGATATTATCCAAACCGCAGATGATGTTATCGCGAAAACTTACAGTCGATTTCCCATCGTTCTGGAGAGAGGGGAGGGGTGTAGACTCTGGGATACCGTCGGCCGTTGTTATACGGATTTTGTTGCCGGAATCGCAGTATGTAATCTTGGGCACGCGCATCCCGGGGTTTCAATGGCCCTTAGCAAGCAGGCTGAAACGCTTTTGCATGTTTCAAATCTGTATTATACGATTCCTCAGGCTGAGCTTGCGTCCTGGTTGGTTGAAAACAGTTTCGCCGACAGGGTTTTTTTCTGCAATAGTGGGGCTGAAGCCAATGAAGCGGCGATTAAACTGACTAGAAAGTATTTTAATGATAAAGGAGAAAGCCATCGGTTTCGGATTATAGCCATGGAGAAGTCATTCCATGGGCGGACCTTTGCCACGCTTTCGGCAACCGGTCAGGAAAAGATTAGAAAAGGGTTTGATCCGGTGCTTGAGGGATTTGACTTTGTTCCCTTTAACGATATTGAAGCGCTTAAAAATAAAATCGATGACGCCACCTGTGCCGTTATCATAGAACCCATTCAGGGTGAAGGTGGCGTACATTGCCCTGACCCGCAGTATCTCAAAGCCGTCAGGCGATTGTGTGATGAGCAAAAACTGTTAATGATTTTTGATGAAATCCAGACCGGAATCGGACGGACCGGAAAGCTTTTTGCTTATGAACACTTCGGGGTGGCGCCGGATATTATGACGTTAGCCAAGGCCCTGGCCAACGGCCTGCCCATCGGTGCGATGTTGGCAAAAGAAGAGATCGCAGCGGCATTCGGCCCGGGGTCACATGCATCGACATTTGGGGGTACGCCGATTGTGACCGCGGCGTCCCTTGTCGTGCTTAAGTTTATTCAATCGGAAGGAATTCTGGAACATTGTCAAACCGTTGGCCGGTATTTTATGGACAAACTGTTATGGCTGAAAGAAAGACATTCGGTGATATCGCAAGTTCGCGGGATGGGCCTGATGCTGGGAATTCAGCTGGATACGGCGGACGGTGATGCTATTGTCAAATCGTGTATGGAAAAAGGGTTTTTAATTAATTGCATACAGGGCCATATTTTACGATTTATACCACCGCTCATTATTGCAAAAAGTGATATTGACGCCCTTGTGGCCTGTCTGGATGAATTGCTCTGAAACATAAACCAAGTTGTTTGTAATATTTTAAGTAAGTCTGGTTCAATTCAGGTAGTAGAATATGGCATGTGTTCCTGCCATTTCTTAGAGGATGAGGAAAATTGAAAAAAGATATTTTGACATTACTGGATCTTTCAAAAAAAGATTTTGATCGACTTTTTCAGCGGGCATTGGAGTTGAAAAAAAGACAAGGACAGGGAGAAACGGATATTTTGTTAAAGGGCAAAACGATAGGCCTTGTTTTTGATAAGCCATCCACCCGAACCAGAACCTCCTTTGAGGCCGCGATGATTCAGCTTGGCGGAACATCGATTTTTATCAGCGCCAGAGATACACAGATTGCTCGGGACGAGCCGGTTCGGGATACCGCCAGAGTTTTATCCAGATACCTCGATGGTTTAGTGATCCGGACGTATTCTCAGGACTTTTTAAATGAGTTTGCCGAATTTACAGATATTCCCGTAATAAATGCCTTGACCGATCTCTGTCATCCGACCCAGGTATTGTGTGATATCCTGACGATTATTGAATATAAAGGAGGGTATGAGAATCTTAAAATTGTTTGGGTCGGCGACGGGAATAATGTAGCCCATTCCTGGATCTATGCGGCGGCGGTTTTGGGATTGAATCTTATTTTGGCCTGCCCTGAAGGGTATGAACCGCATCCGGATATTATGAAAAGAGCTCTGGAACGAAAAACCGGCAGTATTGTTGTAACGTCCGATCCAATTGAAGCGGTGAACGCCGCAGATGTCATCTATACGGACGTATGGGCCAGCATGGGTCAGGAAGATGAACACTTTAAAAGAAAACGGGTGTTTCAACCGTTTCAGGTCAATGAGACACTGGTTCAAAAAGCGTCACAAGCGGTTATGGTGATGCACTGCCTTCCGGCACATCGGGGGGAAGAAATCAGTGAAGACGTCTTGGAAGGACCGAATTCGGTGGTTTGGGATCAATCAGAAAACAAAATGCATATGAATAAAGCCATATTAGAAGCACTGATAGCCTCTTAAGGGCTCAGAAAATAAGGGAGCCGAGCATGAATGAAAACATAAAGAAACTGGTGCTGGCTTACTCCGGTGGTCTGGATACCTCGGTCATATTAAAATGGCTTGTTGAGATGTATGACTGCGAAGTCGTTTCCTTTTCTGCTGATATCGGTCAGGAAGAGGAACTGGACCATTTAGAAGAAAAAGCCTTAAACACCGGTGCATCAAAAGTTTACATCGATGACTTAAGAGAAGAATTTGTGAGAGATTACGTGTTCCCGGCATTTAGGGCAAACGCGATATACGAAGGGCAATATCTTTTGGGGACGTCCCTTGCCAGGCCCCTCATTGCTAAACGTCAAATGGAGATTGCAAAGATAGAAGGTGCCGATGCCGTCAGTCACGGCGCCACGGGGAAAGGCAATGATCAGGTGAGATTTGAGCTGAGCTATTTAGCGATTGATCCTAATATTAAAATTATCGCACCCTGGCGTGAGTGGAATTTGAATTCTCGTTCGGCCTTAATGGAATTCGCAAAAAAGCACGGCATTCCCGTGCCGACGACGAAAGAGAAACCTTACAGTACCGACAGAAATTTACTCCATATCAGCTATGAAGGCGGCGTACTTGAAGATCCCTGGACCTCACCACCCGAGGACATGTTTACCCTTTCGGTATCACCGCAAAAAGCGCCTGATGAGCCGGAGGAGATTGAGATCGCCTTTAAACGAGGCAACCCGGTGGCCGTTAATGATGCGTCATTATCACCGGCTGAACTCTTAAAAACGTTGAACCGGATGGGGGGTCGCCATGGTATTGGCCGGGTGGATATCGTAGAGAATCGGTTTGTGGGGATGAAATCCAGAGGTGTATATGAAACACCCGGAGGAACCATATTACGGGCGGCCCACATGGCTGTCGAATCGATTACCATGGACCGGGAAGTCATGCACCTTCGGGATTCATTGATACCGAAATATGCCGAAATTGTGTATAATGGATTTTGGTTTTCCCCGGAGATGCGCTTATTACAGGAGATGATTGACAGCACTCAAAAAAATGTTTCAGGCGTTGTCCGGATTGAGCTGTATAAAGGGAACTGCCGGGTTTTGGGACGGAAATCAGACGAATCCATTTATCGTGAAGATTTTGCAACCTTTGAAGATGACAGTGTCTATCGGCAAAAGGATGCGGAAGGTTTCATTCGTTTAAACGCGCTTAGATTGCGTATATTAAAATTGCTGGATAAATAGTGCCCGAACGAAAAACAGATCACCTTTGCAAGTTCAAGGCGCTAATTAGGGAAATTGGCAGTTTTCGTTCAGGCACTAAATAAAAGGGAACCATGATGTCGGAAAAAGTTTGGGGCGGTAGATTTTCAGAAAAGACGGATAGCCGTGTGGAAATGTTTACTTCCTCAATCGATTTTGATAAACGGTTATACGCCCATGATATTGAGGGAAGTATTGCCCACTGCAAAATGCTGGCAAAGGTGTCCGTCATTTCTCAAAAAGAAGCTGCGATATTGATTAAGGGTCTTAGGAAAATAAAATCGGATATCGAAAAAGGGAGCTTTGAGTTTACCGACAGGCTCGAGGATATCCATATGCACATTGAGGACAGATTGCAGCAGGAGGTGGGGAAGGTTGCCCAAAAGCTTCATACGGCAAGAAGTCGGAACGATCAGGTAGCTGTGGATGTCCGGATGTATTTAAGAGACGAAACAGGGAAGATTATCGGAAAGCTGGGGGCTTTAAGAAAGGCCATTCTCCATTTTGCAAAATTGCACATGGATGTGATTTTACCGGGATACACCCATTTGCAAAGGGCGCAACCGGTTCTTTTGCCTCATCACCTGATGGCCTATTATGAGATGTTTACAAGAGATGTCGAACGGTTCTCAGAAGGGTTGAAACGAATCAACGTAATGCCTTTAGGCAGTGCCGCTCTTGCCGGAACGACTTATCCGATTGATCGGGAGTATACGGCGTCGCTGCTGAGTTTTCCGAAGGTATCGGCAAACAGTATCGATTCGGTATCGGACAGAGATTTTATTATAGAGTTTCTATCAGCTGCCAGTATCTGTATGATGCATTTCAGTCGAATATCCGAAGAGCTGATTTTATGGTCTTCCTCGGAATTTGGTTTTATTGAACTTTCTGACGCCTTTTCCACCGGAAGCAGCATCATGCCGCAGAAAAAGAACCCCGATGTTCCGGAGCTGGTTCGCGGAAAATTCGGACGGGTGCTGGGTGACTTAGTGGCACTCTTGACCCTGATGAAGTCATTGCCGTTGGCCTATAATCGCGACATGCAGGGAGACAAGGAACCGTTGTTTGATTCAGTGGATACCTTAAAATCTTGTATTGATATCTATACCGACATGATTCCGAAAATAAGCGTCAACAAAAAAACCATGTATGAGGCATCTACCTCAGGATTTTTAAATGCCACGGACCTGGCGGATTATTTGGTTAACAAAGGGGTGACATTCAGAGAAGCGCATCATTGTGTAGGGAGTGCCGTGGTATACGCGATAGAGAACAAAAAGGAATTAAATGAACTCAATTTAACGGAATTGCAGTCATTTTCATCACTTATTTCAAGCGATATCTTTGATGTCCTGGATCCAAAAGAAATGATCGATCGGAGGACATCTTTCGGCGGGACGGCAACAGCCAATGTAACGGATGCCATATCAGCCGCCGAAGCGGCACTGGAAAAAGAGAAATTGGCTCTCAGCGAGACTCCCCCCGGGGAATAAGGATTTCACAGTAATATATTCAATGAGACAAAGGAATTTTAAACAAAGGATTATTCTGCCGCTGGTAATGATTGCCGGACTTGCTCTTTTTTTTTGTGGTTGCGGCAAAAAAGCACCTCCTTTGCCGAAGCGGCCGATTCAGCCGGTGTCAGTTTATAAAACCTTACAGAGTTTGACCACTAGCGCTCACCCCACAGCTTGCTGCGGGATTAGCGAGCGAATCTTAAAGTGGATATAAAGTCCTTAGGGTCGAAGATTCCCCGCTGCTTGCAACGGGGAATCTTCAATTTTTTCCTGTACGCCTGTACACAAGTTACTGTAATGAATATAGGATGTAAATTTAATGATAAAAGTAAAAATTTTTAAATATGCATCACTTTAGTTATAAAGACAACGAAATGTATTGTGAAGAAGTCCCGATTCAAGTGATTGCGGAAAAAGTCGGGACACCCTTTTATCTATACAGCCATGCAACGCTAAAACGTCATTTCCTGGCCTTTCAACACGCCTTTGAAGGTACGCAGCGACTGGTTTGCTATTCAGCCAAGGCGAACAGCAATCTGGCCGTGATGAGCTTGATAGCCGGTCTTGGCGGAGGATTGGACATTGTGTCCGGCGGGGAGCTGTACCGTGGATTAAAGGCCGGTTTTTCACCGAATAAAATCGTTTATTCAGGGGTGGGGAAACGGTTAGATGAAATCGATCTTGCTTTGGAGCATGGTGTTTTAATGCTCAACGTCGAATCCCTTGAGGAACTTAAGGCCATTGATCAACGGGCCGGCCTTTTAAACAAACGAGCACCCATCGCTATTCGGGTGAATCCGGACGTGGATTCCAGGACCCATCCTTACATTTCTACGGGGCTTAAGAAGAATAAATTCGGTATCAATGCCGAAGCAGCTATGGAGGGGTATAAACTGGCGAGAGAAATGGAGCATATCGACATCGTTGGTATCGATTGCCATATCGGCTCGCAAATTACCCGGGTTCAACCGTTTGAAGATGCCTTAGGCAGTGTAAAGAAATTGGTCAATGATCTTAAAGAGATGAGAATTGATATCAAATACCTGGACATGGGCGGCGGACTCGGAATCACTTATGATGATGAATCGCCTCCGCATCCTGATGAATACGCAAAAGCAATCGTCAGATCGCTTAAGGATGCATCCCTTCATTTGATTCTTGAACCGGGCAGGGTGATTGTGGGAAATGCAGGGATTCTGGTTACCCGTGTGCTTTACCGGAAATCCGGGGATATTAAAAAATTTGTGATTGCGGATGCGGCAATGAACGATTTGATTCGCCCGACCTTATATGGCGCATATCACGCCATACAGCCGGTGGTGCAGTCTACAGGAAAAACAATTGTAGCCGATGTTGTGGGGCCGATTTGTGAGACCGGTGATTTTTTAGCTGTTGATCGGGAGATTCCCGACGTTAAACAGGGCGATCTATTAGCAGTAATGAGTGCCGGTGCGTATGGATTCACGATGTCCTCCAACTACTGTTCCCGGCTCAAGGTCGCTGAGGTAATGGTCAAAGATGATGGGTTTCATGTGGTAAGGGATAGACAAACCTATGAAGATTTAATGGCAGGGGAATCGATCCCCGATTTTTTTGATCAATGAATTGTACCCTAACCTGGACAAGCCGGAACCAGACAAGGACTTTTAAGGTGCTTTAAAATAAGGTTACTAACTAAAGTGAGTCGGTTGGCCCGATTAAACGAGAGACGAAATATCATGAAACCGATTACATTTTACAAAATGAGCGGTAGCGGCAACGATTTTATTCTGATCGACAACCGAAACCATGTCGTTGATCAAAACAATATGGCTGATTTTGTAAAAAATGTTTGCCGTAGAAAAATGTCGGTGGGGGCAGACGGGCTTATCCTGGTGGAAAACTCGGAAACCGTGGATTTTAAGTGGCGGTTTTTTAATGCTGACGGAAGTCAGGCGGAAATGTGCGGAAATGGTGCCAGATGTGCGGCCCGTTTCGCCTGTATCAATAAAATTACCGAAAAAGAGATGGCGTTTGAGACCGATGCCGGCGTTGTCGAAGCGCATGTTTCAGACGATCTGGTTAACATAAAAATGCCGGTTCCGTCGGATATCCAAGGAGAATTTTCATTGACCCTCAAAACGGGTTCTATGACGATGAGTAGTGCCAATACCGGTGTACCCCATGTGGTTATTTCAACGAAGGACGTTAACGACATTGATGTGGTTTCCCTGGGCAGGGAAATTCGGCATCATAAAAAGTTTTCTCCGGCAGGGACAAACGTAAATTTTATCAGTCCAAATGATGGCGGTACGATCGCGATCAGAACGTATGAACGCGGGGTTGAAGATGAAACCTTGGCTTGCGGCACAGGAGCGGTAGCGGCGGCTATAGTGACTTCCAATAAAACGGGCGCAGGTTCCCCCATCCGTGTGTTAACCAGAAGCGGTTGTTTTCTGAATATTTACTTTACGAAAAAGGACGATAATTTTTCTGATGTGTTTCTTGAAGGAGATGCTCGTATTATCTATCGGGGTGAACTCTATAATGAGGCATGGAAAGATGATTAAAGCCAGATAACTGAACCGAAACAGCGAGTAATCAGGAGGGATAATATACACGATGATAAAGATTGAAACATCCGATAGATTAAACAACCTTCCGCCTTATCTGTTTAAGGAAATCGACAGGCAAAAAGGTGAGGTTCGAAAAAAAGGAATGGATATCATTGACTTGGGTGTTGGAGATCCGGATTTGCCAACGCCTCCCCATATTATTGATGCCTTAAAAAAAGCTGTCGAGGATTCGACCAACCACCGTTATCCGTCGTATTCCGGTATGGACGATTTTAATGCCGCTGTTGCCGGATGGTATAAACGTAGATTCGGCGTTGATCTGGATGTCGGTAAAGAGGTGGTGACATTAATTGGATCAAAAGAAGGGATTGCTCACATTCCACTGGCTTTTATTAATCCTGGAGACACGGCGCTGATCACGAGTCCGGGGTATCCCGTACCATCCATCGGTGTGGGCTTTGCCGGCGGGAAAATTTATTTTATGGATCTTTTGAAAGAAAATCATTTTTTGCCGGATTTGGAAGCCATCCCGGATGATGTAGCAAGAAGGGCAAAAATGATGTTTATCAATTATCCCAACAACCCGACATCGGCAGTGGCAACTGAAGCATTTTTTAAAAAAGTCGTGAGTTTCGCGAAGTCAAACAATATCCTTGTCTGCCACGATGCTGCCTATACCGAATTGGCATTTGACGGATATAAGCCTATCAGCTTCCTTCAAATTAAAGGGGCGAAAGGGGTAGGGATAGAATTTCATTCACTTTCAAAAACTTATAATATGACCGGCTGGCGGCTTGGATTCGCGGTCGGTCACAAAGCCGTCATCCAAGCTCTGGGCCGAATTAAAAGCAATATAGACTCCGGTGCATTCCAGGCGATTCAGGTTGCCGGTATTGCCGCAATGGAAAGTGATCAGTCGTGTTTGAAAGAGTTAAACCAAACATATGCCCGCCGACGGGATGTTCTTGCTGACGGGCTGATGGATTTGGGCTTGAAATTTGATAAACCGAAGGCGACATTTTATTTTTGGATCGAAGTTCCGAAGGGGTATACTTCAGCAGAATTTACCAGCCACCTGTTGTTAAAAACAGGGGTGGTGGTAACTCCCGGGAATGGATTTGGTCAAGCCGGGGAGGGTTATGTTCGGATGACCTTTACCCTGGGCATGGAAAGATTAAAAGAAGCGGTTGAGCGGATTCGATCAGTGGGGTTTTAGCGGCATAAAAAACATACAAAATGGATTTTCATACGACGTATATTTCCGTGGGATCAAATATCGGTGATAAGTTGTCAAACTGCCAACAAGGGATAGACGCTTTGACAAGACTCCGTGGCACTGTTTTAGTGCAACAATCAGCGTTTTTTAAGACCGAGCCGGTGGATTTTACGGACCAGGACTGGTTTATCAATACCGTGATTCAAATCAATACTGATTTGGATCCGTTTCGGCTTTTGGATGAATTTCACGCCATCCAGTGCGGAGCCGGGAGAGAGAAAGATCCAGTCCGATATGGCCCGCGGGTACTTGATCTGGATATCATTTTTTACGATGATGTGGTCATGAATACCGCCGAACTGGTTATTCCCCATCCCCGGATGCATGAAAGACGGTTTGTGTTAAGGCCTTTATGTGATATAAGCCCGGATATAATTCATCCGGTATTTTTAAAGGATGTGAAAACCCTGCTGGACATGTTGGATGATCAATCCCAACAAGTGGTTCGATATTCATGATCATCATAAGATTTTTAATATATTTTTTTATCCTATATGTGGTGTATAGAATCATCCGAGCTTGGGTGGGTCAGAGCACTTCTCGAACCAAGCCCATTTTTGGGAAACCGGCCGGTGAAATTGAAGACATTATGATAAAAGACCCGTATTGCAAGATTTATTTTCCCAAAAGAGAAGGCGTTCGTCTAAGAAAAAATGGAACAGATCTCTATTTTTGTTCAACCGATTGCAGGGATAACTATTTAAAAGAAAAAGGAAAAGAAACAGTATAGGAGGTTTACATGAAATTTTTTATCGATACTGCCAACGTAGAAGAGATTAATGAGGCGAACGATATGGGGATGGTCGATGGTGTAACCACTAATCCCACGTTGATTTCAAAGGAAGGGCGTGATTTTGAAGAAGTGATCAAAGAGATTTGCGATATTGTTGACGGCCCGGTTAGTGCAGAAGTGATTAGCACGGACACCAAAGGGATGCTTAAAGAGGCACGTCATCTTTCAACACTTCATGAAAACATTGTCGTCAAAATTCCTATGATTACTGAAGGGTTGAAAGCCGTTCGTACGCTTTCCAAAGAAGGGATTAAAACCAATGTTACGCTGGCATTTTCACCATTACAGGCCCTGATGGCTGCGAAGGCCGGTGCCACCTATATCAGTCCCTTTGTGGGACGGCTTGACGACATATCCCATGAAGGAATGCTGCTGGTAGAGCAGATTGTTGAAATATACAGCAATTATGCGTATGATACGGAAATTATCGTGGCCAGCGTCCGTAACCCGCTCCATGTTCTTGAAGCGGCTTTAATGGGGGCCGATGTCGCCACCATACCGTTTAACGTTCTCTCTAAATTGGCTGCCCATCCGCTGACGGATAAAGGACTAAAAGCGTTTCTTAACGACTGGGATAAAATGAAAAAATAAATTTCAAAAGGACTCCAAAAACAATAGCCATGCGCGGATAATAATGGAAACCATAAAAAAGATTAATGAATTTTTAAGTCACCCTAATCATTTAACCTTATTGAGAGTTGCCGCGATTCCGGCAATTGTCGTGCTGCTTTTGTTTCCGAATAAATTCTGCACGTTTCTGGCGGCAATCTTGTTCAGTGCTGCGGCTATCACAGATTATTTGGATGGGTATTATGCCAGGAGAAAGGGTCTCGTGTCCAGCTTCGGTAAGATGATGGACCCGCTAGCCGACAAACTCTTGGTTTCTTCTTCTTTTATAATGCTGACATCCCATGGCTGGATACCGGCCTGGATCGTTTGTATTATCATAGGACGTGAGCTGGCCATTACCGGGCTGCGGAATATCCTTGCGGGGAAGGGTAAAGATATTTCTGCGTCGGCTTTGGGAAAATATAAAACCGGATTCCAGATTGCAGCAATCATTCCCTTGTTATTTCACTATCCGTACTTTGGTGTTGATTTGAATATCATCGGGCATGTTTTTTTATGGGGCGCATTGATATTTACAGTATGGTCAGGTGTGGACTATTTCGTTCGGTTCCGGAGCCTGCTTAAGGTCTAACTTTTTTATTGACAAATATACGATAAAATTTTAAACATTTTGTCCTATAATTAAGGAATCTGGGCGGGAGTAACTCAGTGGTAGAGTGCGACCTTGCCAAGGTCGAAGTCGCGGGTTCAAATCCCGTTTCCCGCTCCAAATTTTCCCCTGATTTCAATAGCGTATTGAGGTTAGGGGTTATTTTTTTGGAGGAGCAGACGGTTTTGCGCCGATTTCCCCGCTACTTGACTTACAGGGTTAGTCCCCGTATACTTTCGTTCATAAAAAACGACTTCTTGTCAGCTCAACGATGTCCCTGACTGTAAGGAGGTATACCATTGGGTCTTCGGCAATTCCGCTACCAACTTTTATATCGGTTGATACCTTTGTTCTATTATTTTCTTCGTTGCTACCTCTATTTTTTGAGGATTAGGGTTGTCGGTGAGGAAGTAGCACTCGGGTGTTTGGCAGATTATGGACGGTTGATCGTGGGCGTATGGCATCAACGTTTTTTGCCTGCTCTGGCCTATGTCACGAAATTCAGGCATTTCGAACCCATTGTTATGATCAGTCAGAGCAAAGATGGGGAGCTGGCCGCTAGGTTCGCAAAACGTTTGGGACTTATACCGGTGAGAGGGTCCAGTACGATGGGTGGAACGACAGCTCTGGTAGCCATTTTGAAGGCAATGGAGAAAAACCCGGCCGTTATTCATATCGTGGATGGACCCACGGGGCCAAAGGGGATTGTCAAAACCGGGCTCATCAGTATGGCTCAGGTATCCGGCGCCGTCATCCTTCCGGTCATTGTATCCGTCAATAAGGCTTGGATTATGGGAAGCTGGGATGCGTTCCTGGTCCCGAAACCCTTTAGCGAAGTGACTATCGAATGGGGACAACCCGTTGTCGTGCCCCGAGACATAGATCCGGCGAGATTTGAAGAACTCAGAAAAGAGATAGAGAAGAGTCTTTCAGAGGGGCATGCAGAGGCTGATCTAAGTTTGGGCTGGAAGCACCCCCTTTAACCCTTTAGAGAGGTTTTTACTTTTACCATGTCTATGCAACAATCAAATCCTATACTTGCTTTCCTGTGGCGCCCTAATGAGATCAACCATTCCGTGGTCGAGGTTGCTCGTCAGACGTCGGCAGGTGCCATATTCGACGTCAGCGAAGATCACACCGATGATACCGCAAAGGCCCTCAAGGCTGCGGGGGCAAAAGATATAAAGATCTCAGCAGAATCTTTCATGGACCCATCGATCGAGGGGTTTCTCCAGGAGTCCAATGTGGATACCCTTTGGGTGGAATACCATCCGGCCCTGGTAACCGACACTCCCGGGGCATTTCTGGAGCGGTTGCGTGAGATGTCGGCACGGTTCAGATGTATCCCGATCAGCGGGGATCTGGACTTCCTCTCCCTTACCCTTCAATCGGAGTGGCATCCCCCAGCCTTGGCCCTCAAGGGCGCCGAAGCAGCGGGCTTTGTAGGGACAGAAACAGTTGGCGTTCTTTACTCTACCCTGAGGGAAATGGCGAGCCATGGGGACCGGAAGCCCGGGCTGATTATCTGGGGCGGCGTGGCCACGCCTCAGGCAGCTGCGGCTTTTTTGTGCAGCGGCGCAAAGGGTATCGTTTTCGAGAGTCTTCACTGGCAAACAGATCTGGTATCTGCAAACCGGAACATAGGACAGCGCCTGTCCAGACTGTGCCCCGAGCACACGAACCTGGTGGGCCAGAACCTCGGGGTCTCTTGCCGCTTTTTTGACAAAGGCAACTCGCTGGCGGTTAAAGAACTGAAGCAAGACGCGGTCGCTCTGTGCAAGGGCGAGGTCACGGAACATGATCGCCGCGCTTTTGCCCGAAAGGTGAAAGAAGCAGTCATTCCGGCCTTGGAGAGTGACCTGAGCCGCCAAGATCTTGTTTTTCTGGGACCTGAAGCGGCCTTCGCCGGAACATTCGCCGAACGGTTCGGTCCCTCTACCCATCAGGCCATAGAAGCCTTCATCAAGGAAGTAGCCGGTATTTGCCTGGAGGCCCCTGGTAAACTGGATGGTTTTCTGGAGAATGCATTTGCCAGGTCGATGGGGACCAAATATCCCTTTATCCAGGGCGCCATGACCTGGATCAGCGATATACCGGAATTCGCCCAGGCTGTATCCGAGGCGGGAGGCCTTCCCACGATGGCCCTGGGACTGAAAAGTCGCGTGGAGTTGGAGCAGGACCTGGATCGCCTCGGGGAAGTCATGGGCAAAAGCCCTTTTGCGGTGAATTTTATCGCTCTTCCTGAAAATCCCCATCTCGAACAACAGCTCGCGTGGATAGAGGAAAACCGCCCGCCCTTTGCGGTCATTGCGGCCGGGGAACCATCCTATGCAGCGAGACTCCAGGAGAAGGGAATCCAAACGATCTATGTTGCATCCAGCGGGGACTTGATCCGTATGGCCCTCGAGGCAGGCGTGCGTTTTATTGTTTTGGAGGGGAACGAGGCAGGCGGGCATGTAGGGGAGCACTCAACACTGATCCTGGCACAGATTGCTCTGGACCTCAGACGGAGAGAGCCGGAGCTTTTCAGGGGTCGGCACCTGGTGCTGGCAGGGGGTATTTTCAACCGGGAGACTGCTTTTAGAGCGCTTATGTTAGGCGCCGATGCCTTGCAAATGGGTACGGCCTACCTGGCCACCCGGGAGATTGTCGCGACAGGTGCGTTGCGTCCTTTGTACCAACGCCTGATCGTTGATTCCCGCCCTGGTATGACAGCGGTTTCCGGTGAGAGCATCGGTCTCAGGGTTCGATCTCTCAAGACCCCTAAAATGGAAGCCATCTGCGCCTTGGAGAGAGAGATGGCTTCGGGCCGGTATGATGAGGCGTCATTTCGGCACCGTATGGAAACCCTGAGTGCAAATAGCCTGCTTATCGCTGCCAGGGGTACCCGGCAACCCGATGGCCCCGTCATGGACGAAGAAACCTGTATTCGCGATGGTCAGTTCATGAGCGGTGCCATATCCGGCGCCGTCAATCGTGTACTCACAATCTCCGAATTTCATCGGGACCTGGCTGAAGGGCCTTTGGAACTTTCTTTCCCCCAGTGGGACGAGCGTCCTGCCCCAGCGGCTGGACCCCGGGTAAGATCGAGAGAAGACGGCCTGCGGGGGGCCATCACCGGAATGGCACAGGTCAATTCTCTGGGCAACACCCCAAAGGAGATCTGGGACGCCTCATTGGCTATGAGGAGCGGAATCACCGAGGTACCCCGTTCAAGGTGGGACCACGACCTGTACTATAATCCTGATCCACGGGCACGGGGCGGGACA
>JAUXEW010000232.1 GCA_030620375.1 Desulfobacteraceae bacterium
CGATCATGGATTCCACGATCTCCGGATTGACCTTGTTCAGCATGGCTGACCCGGCTCCGGGATGCCCACCGCCGCCGAGACTGCGCATAATCGTCCCCACGTCAATCCGATCGGCATTGCTTCGACCGATAACCATGCATCGACCCCGCTCCTTATTCATAAAAATACCAAAAGCCGCATCTACGTTTAAAATTTCTCTGTACATACGGACCACAGTGGCCAGGCTATCGACGTGCCCTTTGATATTCACCTTGTTGATACTGACGGTAAATCCACCGATTTTGGTTCTTTTCGCCTTCTGCAGCATCTTGAACAAAACATCTTTCTGTTTTTCTCCATATGCCGTTCGTAAGAAACTGTTCAAAATATTCAAATCCGCATGCTGCTCCAACAGATATCCTGCAGCATAGGCATCTTCCGCCTGGCAACTCGGGAAAGTCAGGTTGCCGGTATCTTCATATATACCGGTTAAAAACAGAGTGGCCAGCATCGGGGATAGCCGTTTTTCTTCTCTTCTAATGGCTCGTATCATAAGGGTAATATTGGCGCCCATTGCTTCCTGGTGAGACCATGTTGCGGCAATGTCTCCTTTATCTAAATGATGATCCCACAGGAAGATTTCAAGATCATGCTTATCCTTAAGCTTATCCATACGATCCAGCCGCCGCCATTTGTTGGTATCCACAACAATGAGACGATCGACACGCTCAAGATCAACTTCACCACAGTCATATAAATCAAACAGATCCTTGTGAATCGCCAAAAACGCCTTCACATTAGGGTTAATGATTTTCGGGAGAACAGGAACTGTACCGGGGTAAAGAACGGTTGAAGCAATTAGCGATGCGAATGCATCGAAATCCGTGTTTTTATGTGTCGTTGCAATTTTCATAATATCCTCTCCTTTAAGGAGCGGTACGTGAACCAGCAATGCGAGTGCATTGCGTGTTCAATAAAAGCTCAATTTTTGCGTTGCTATTCATCCTGGGTCATTGCAACCTATTGTAAGTACAATTCATTCCTCAGAATTTGTGCGGTTTGAACTTGAAAATTTTTACTTTGCCATCAAATTTTAATTTTTTATGAGACGGTCAGACTTGATGGCGCTGTAAAAATTATGATACGTAATACCTAACTTGGACAAGCCGAAACCAAATTGAATATTTGTGGTATCGCTTCGATCTGTCTTTTCATAAATAAAATCGATGGAATACCTTCATTATTCAATTGTTTGAACGGTCAGGAAATTGGAGCCCTGCCGTTTCACCGGTCATTTTATTTTAACTGCATGAGCGACCATTACAGGAGTATGACATGAAATACAAGTATGATAACATACTTACAGTTATTATAATAATTATTTATGGTTTAAAAAACGCCCCAATGTGTTGCACCGGGATAACATCGAAACGTTGGCTCACTTCCTTTATGCTTATCTTTCTTTACATGGTTATAGGACAACCGCTTTACGCCGGAGAAAATCAAGCCCCGGTAGTTGAGGAAATTCTGGTAACCGCCACGCGTGTTGAAAAAAACATCCGTGATATCCCGGCAAGTGTCGAAATCATCGATACCTCGGTATTGATCGATTTTAATGCAATGAATGTTGATGAATTGCTCAAGTCCATAACCGGAACTGATTTACAGGGGAGCGGGTTTCCCGGCTCTGAGATTAAGTTAAGTTTTCGAGGTTTAACCCCTGGTTATCAGAGCAAGCGAGTTCTCGTCCTTATAGACGGCCGCCGGTTTAACGATCCGTATCAGGGAAATGCAGAATTTTCCGTTTTGTCTACTGATAATATTGAGAAAATAGAAATTATCAAAGGGCCGGCCTCCGCACTTTACGGATCAAATGCCCTGGGAGGGGTGATCAGTATTATCACAAAAACCGGTAATACGACTCCTCAGACCATAGTTACGGGTGCCGGTGGAAGCCATCGAACTTACCATGCCAAACTGGCTCATGGTTGGAAAAAAGGAGCATTGGATTATTTTATCACGGGAAGCCATGTAAAAACCGACGGCTATATAAATAATTCAGACGGAACCGATCGAGACTTTAAAGCGCAAAATTTAACCGGTAATTTCGGCTGGAAACTTCATCAGCATGCCGAACTGAGGCTGCATTTGGGCAGTTATTTCGGCAAAGGAACTGATGAATACAGTGACAGGGAAACCCGAAAGGACTATGAGATGTTAACTTACAGTCTAAAATGGGATCCGATTAAAGACGCCAAACTCCTGGTTCGACTCTACCGCAATGGTGACCATAATGACTATGACTGGAAATACCCCGGAAAAGGGGATTATCGCTTATCCACACGTTGCGGTGAAATCCAGCAGTCCTTTTGGCTTGGGGAACGGCATTTAATAGTTGCCGGATTGGAAAACCGGAGAGATGACATAGATATTGACGAGGTCACCAATGATATTGACAGACATGCCACTGTGACCGCTGCTTATTTTCAGGATGAATTCCACATTAATGAGGGGTTGCAACTGACGGTCGGTATCAGAGTCGACTATGATGAGGATTACGGTGAAGAATTTAGCCCTCATCTGGGGCTGCTGTGGAGACTTACGCCGGACTCGGAATGTTATGCCTCGGTCAACCGGGCTCATCGGGCCCCTGGACTTTCGGATCGATATGTAAAAGTGGTCTATTGGGGCCGGTTGTTTGAAGGGAACCCTGATTTAACTCCTGAAACACTGACTGCCTATGAAATAGGATATCGCTGCCAGCCTTCTGAAAAACTAAAATTTGAGCTCACCGGTTTTTATAACAAAATGAAAGACTCGTTTGATTTCATGCTGGACCCGGACGGTGTCTTTCGGAATCGGAATGTCACCGGAATAAAAACATATGGTATTGAAGGCAGTCTCAAGCTTCACATTAGCGACAATATGTCCGGTTTTATCAACTGTTCATATATAGACGGAACTTATGATACATTTCCCCAAAATCCGGTGGTAGAAGGAAATCAGCTGGCATACCTGGCAAAGAAAAAGGCGGGCATAGGGCTTAGCTTCCGCTATCCCGCCCCATTTTATCATTTTATTTTATGCCGCTATGTTGACCGGCGATATGGAGACGCTCAAAATTCGGATCAAAATCAAATGGATGATTACATAACCGCAGACTGGCGTAGCCGGATACAAATAAACAAAACCTTACGATTGACCATAAATCTCGATAACCTGTTTAACGCATCTTACGAAGACTTTCCAAACTTAGAACAGCCCGGTAGAAGATTCTTAATCGGTATGGAAAAATTGTTTTAATACGGTCCTGCCGGCTTAACCCATTGACTTTATCGGGTCCAAACAAGAGGGCTTAATGATGATTAGCATCAAAACGGTGATCATAAAATTGATCGATTTTTTAAAGACCGATATCTGGAGAATCCGTTTATCGGGCCTTAGCTTGTTCAAATCTTTATTCATTAAATTCATCCGGATCATTCTTTTGTCAATCCGGGGGTTTAACGAAGATAAACTTCCGCTGCGGGCATCAGCCCTAACGTTTTATTCGCTCCTCTCGTTAGTTCCGGTTTTGGCCATGGTGTTTGGAATTGCCAAAGGCTTCGGCTTTCAAAAAGTTCTGGAAAATCGACTGCTAGAAAATTTTCCCGGTCATGAAGAACTGTTAAACCAATTGATAGGGTCCGCCCATACCTTACTTGAGAGTACTAAAGGCGGATTAATTGCCGGTATCGGCATCGCCATTCTCTTTTGGACGGTAATAAAAGTTGTCGGCCATATCGAACAGTCATTTAACGATATCTGGGGAATCAGATTATCAAGGACTTTTGGGAGAAAGTTTAGCGACTACTTGTCCATGATGCTCATCGGTCCGTTGTTATTGATCATGTCCGGGAGTGCCACGGTATTTATCACCACACAGATCACACTGGTAATAGAAAAAATATCGGTATTAGGTCTTGTCAGCCCGTTCATATTTTTCATGCTTAAATTGCTGCCATATGCTTTACTCTGGATATTGTTTACGGTGATATATATTTTGATGCCCAACACCAAGGTTCACATCAGGTCCGGGTTAATCGCCGGTATCGTTGCCGGCACGACCTATCAGGTCGCCCAGTGGCTCTACATTAATTTTCAGATCGGTGCGACGCGGTACAACGCCATATATGGAAGTTTCGCCGCATTGCCACTGTTCCTGGCGTGGCTGCAGATCAGCTGGATCATTGTTCTATTGGGAGCGGAAATATCGTTTGCGCACCAAAATGCAGATACGTTTGAGTATGAAACGGATTCTTTAAATATGAGCCCCTTTTATAAAAGATTGATAGCGCTTTATATCGCTCATCTGTCAATTATAAAATTCGCTAAGGGAGAAAAGCCGCAAACGGCTGTTCAAATATCACAAAGACTGGAACTCCCCATCCGTTTAGTAAGGCAGGTACTTCATGAGCTGGTCGAGAGTGGAACCTTTTCCATCACTCAAGTCGCGAAATATGATGAGCCCGCCTATCAACCCGCCGTTGATATTAACAAATTTACCATACAGTATCTTATCGAGGCATTGGATCATCAGGGAAGCGCCGATCTCCCTTTAGGAGAAACCCAAGAATTGAAGGCATTATCGGAAGCACTTGA
>JAUXEW010000308.1 GCA_030620375.1 Desulfobacteraceae bacterium
AGCGGCAAGGGCTTTAACCGCGCTGGTTTTGGCCAATCCCGGGACCCCTTCGATGAGAATGTGCCCCTTTGTAAAAAGCCCCATGAGCAAGCCGTCAATCAGATCATACTGTCCGACAAGGACCTTTCCGATCTCCTGTCGAAGGCTGTTAACCAAGAGGTGTTTTTCCTCAATCTGCTGTTTTAATTCTTCTGCGACCACATTTGCCTCCTAAGATGTTACACTGAAAACTTATTTTTATATTTCGACAAATGATGGCTTCGTAAAAAGTGGAAAAGTTCTCTTTCCCGTCATTCCGGTGAAAGCCGGGCACGTAGTGAAGCTTTTTGCGCTATCCAGTATATTCAATGCGTTCCGGATGCCGGTTCAAGTCCGGCATAACGATTTCGAGACTTTTTACGAGACCATCAAACTTGAGTATTGACTTACACACTGCATAAAATTATAAATTTACGATTATGAATCGCTTATCCCACCCCATAAAAATTGTTAGTGTTTTGATTTTATTACTGTTTTTCATAATCATACCATCTGGGGAGTTGCAGGGCGGGGGAATTAATACTGAACTTTCAAATAAAAAAAATATTATAAGTTTGAACAATATCATTGTCAACAAGATCAATAAGGAGATCCGGGTTAAAGTGAAACTCGCTATTAATAGCGGAATCCTGGAATACTTTTTGGTCGGCGATCACGGCAAAACCTATGAAAGCCTCTTTAAAATCAGCGACAACAAACCTTCCGACCTTAATTTCGCCCTTCTTCTGATTGGTTGCAAGCCTCTAGATCATGATGTTTTTATTAACCTTCTAAACGAAAAAGACGGTTTGAATAAATTACGTGCTGATCATCGGGGAAGCCTGCTTGAAATTGAAATTTTTAAAGGTAACCGAAAGGTTCCGTGGCAACAACTGGTAGTCGATCGTGAAGGCAAAAACCATAATCCCGTGTGGGTATATACCGGCGGTTTTTTTCTGCAGGGCAACCGGTATGCAGGCAATTTGGAAATGAGTTATATCGGAATCTGGCTTGATAGAAGCGTAGTTATCAATCAGTTTTCAACGCATCAAAACCCATACAGAGGCGGTTTTGGATTTGAAATGAACCAGGGATTGACGGTTGATGAAGATTATGAACTGCTGCTTCGGAGGTGCTCATGAAAAAAAATACATCAACCATTGTTATGTTACTCTCTGGATTATGGTTCCTGTGTTTTCCCCTGATTTGCTTTTCAGAAAACAATTTTCTTGCAATCAAAACCCAAGAAGCCTCCCCGGCCGACCTTTCCCTTTTAAAAGAAACCAAACATGCGCTAAAAATGGCCTATACCTACCTGATCAAATCCCAGCTTCCCAATGGTTCCTGGAAGGATGACCCGGCCATAACCGCTCTGGTATTGTATTCCTTTATGGTTCAGCCATTGTATAACCCGGATGAAAACAGTGCCCGCGCCATCAAAAAAGGGATTGACTATGTTGAAACATTTGTCCAACCGGACGGCGGCATCTATCGGAAAGGATACAGAAATTATGTCACCGCCGTCTGCCTGATGGCCTTTACGGAAACCGGATTGGAAAAATATCATCAAATCATCAGTGATGCAAAAAACTTTTTAATTCAATTTCAGCTGGACGAAGGCGAAGACATCTCTTCGGATCATCCATTTTATGGCGGAATCGGTTATGGTGGAGACGATCGCCCCGATCTATCCAATACCCAGTTGGCTCTTGAGGCCATCAAATCGGCAGAGGACTATGAATACCGGTTGAATCAGATCATTCCCGCGGATATTGATCAGATCGAGCGAGAAGAGAAAGAGTTGGGGCTCCATTGGGAAAAAGCCCTCCTGTTTCTCTCAAGATGTCAAAATGTAACGTCCGTCAATACAATGCCCTATGCCGCTGATGATGGCGGGTTTATCTACGAGACAGGGACATATAAAAAAGATAGAAGCCATTCGTATGGTTCAATGACGTACGCCGGTGTAAAAAGCTTGTTGTATGCCCGTGTGAAAACAGATGATATCCGCGTCCAACGCGCCGTGTCATGGATAAAAAATCATTACACGCTGGAAGAAAACCCCGGCTTTGGAACGGTATCGTTATATTATTACTATATGACGACTGCCAAATGTCTAGACGTCCTGGGGCAGGATGTACTGGTTGATAATAAAGGGGTTAACCATTCGTGGCGGGAAGACATGCTGAAAAAACTGGTTTCCCTTCAAAAAGAAGACGGTTACTGGGTGAACGACAATGGACGGTACTGGGAGAATATTAAAGATCTGGTAACAGCTTATGCCGTCATCGCAATCAAATTTTCCGCAAAAGGGCTGTAAGAGGATAATGGATTAAGCCATGCCTAATCCGGCAAAAGATCATAAAAATAGCGCATGGAGTCTGATCGTGTAATAATTCCGATAATGCTTCCGTTTTCCACTACGGGTAACCTGCCGACATCGTATTTTACCATCAACCGCGCCGCCATCACCGGACTTTCTCCCGGTTCTATGGTGATGACCTCGGTAATCATAAACGCCTTTACCGGTGCTGCTAATTGAGACTCTTTTTTTATTTTTCGAAAATCTCTTCTTGAAATGATACCGACTATTTTGCCATCATCGACCACCGGTATTCCCGTACATCCTTTTTCTTTCAGGATGGCTGCCACATCTCGCATTTTGGTACTCGGACTTACCGTAAACACCGGAAAAGACATCAGGGCATTAATCTGTACCGAACTTTGCTGATTCCCTCCAATCAAATTCTCGATCATGGATTCCACGATCTCCGGATTGACCTTGTTCAGCATGGCTGACCCGGCTCCGGGATGCCCACCGCCGCCGAGACTGCGCATAATCGTCCCCACGTCAATCCGATCGGCAT
>JAUXEW010000075.1 GCA_030620375.1 Desulfobacteraceae bacterium
CCATCCCGGCCAAGTCCCGCAAAGCATACGCGAGCCGGGATCCAGTAAAATCCTGTTTTTTTGGCGTTTCCTGGATTCCGGATCTCATCCCGCAGGACAACGATTCGTCCGGGATGACGTTCTTTGCGGATTATAACACAGTCTCTTTCGCGGATATGGCGGAGAAGGGACTTGAAAACTATCCTACCCTCAATTAATTCCAAAAAACAGGGGTTTTTGTTTAAACCGGGGAGTGGTAGATATTTCATTAAACTCCCCGGATATCCATACAATGTGTGGCACGCGCATGTTGATTACCTATACCCGAGTCGGAGAGAAAAAAAGCTAAATTAACCGAAAAGTTTTTTTGCTTCTTCCCTTAAATAATCCCTGTGGTCCGGATGGGCAACGTTAATTAATTCTTCCGCCCGCTCCCGATGGGTTTTATCTAAAAGCCGAGCAATTCCGTGTTCTGTCACAATGGTATCTGCAAAATGCCGAGGAATGGTCACTAACGCTCCCTCGTCCATTTGCGGCACAATGGTGGATACCCCGCCCATCGCCGTCGAAGGCAGCAGGGTTATGGCGCGCCCGCCACGGGAAAGAAACGCGCCGATATGGAGTTCCGTTTGGCCTCCCTGCCCGTTGATCATCCGGTTACCAAACTGGGATTCCGAGTTGATCTGTCCGGTAAGATCAATCTGGAGACAGTTGTTCATGGATATCATGTTATCGTTTTTTGCGGTCGTCTTGATATTGGCGACATAGTCCGAGTCATACATTTCAAAGGCGGGATTGTTGTCTACAAATTCATAATCTTCTGCATCACACCCGGCAAATGTAGAAAATATGGCCTTGCCCGGATGAAGCGTTTTATATTTTCCGGTGGCGATGCCTTTTTTAACCAGCGTTGTAATGCCCGGAGAGCCCATTTCAGTATGGATTCCCAAATCATTTTTATCGTCAAACACCCCCAGTTTTACCATAAAAACACTGGGACGCCCCACACCGGCCTGAATCGTGTCTCCATCCCGGATTAACTCTTTAAGGTATTTGGCAATCCCTATGGCAGATTCGGTGGGGTCATCAAGACCCACATGAGGCCCCACAAAATTACCAGCCTCTACAAAACCCATGGTTTTCCCGAGATCAACAATTATTCTTAAAGAACGGGGTTCGCTCAACTTAAGCTTGGAAAGAATCTCTTCCGGTGATTTCTTGTAGAACATTTTATAAATATCTTCCCACTCTTCTTGACTGAGATCCGGCTCAACCGGAGGTTCAACAAAGTAATCTATTTCCGAAACGTGAATAAAATTAGTCCCATAGGTTCTAATTGCATTTTTATGGATTTCTCCGATAACACACCTGGCCCTCTTTGCATAGCTACGCTTGTTCCACATGGTTCCGCCAAAGCTGCAGTATCCATTTTCATCCGGAGTAGACAGCGGCGTCAAAAATACATAGTCTCTCATTTTGGCGCTTTCCGGCCTTCCCTCATCGATCCCTTTAAATCGCATGGAGAATAAATCCGGCAGGTAGGTAATTCTTTTTTCGTCCATGCTGGGGCGAACCCTCGACCCAATAAAGAGTTCCGCATAAATATTAAATGATTCTTTCATCTCAGGCTCGGCCCACCCGGGGTCAATCGAGGTCGCAGAAACTGAAACGGTTACATTTTTTAATTCAGGGCCCCGTGCGCTAAGGGCTTCCATAAGAGTAGACGGCTGATCAGGTAACGGCGTTATCACGAGATCGCCTGACTTTACCACCTTCATCGCCTGTTCTGCTGAAACCAGCTTTCGTTTATAATCATCCTGCCAGTCCATCTTGTAATGCAGTCTCTCCAGTTGAGAATCCATCTTTCCCCCTTGATTACCATTTTGTTAAGTGATTGGAAGCCGTTTGAAAACCTCTCCTCACGCCCGCTTTGTCGGGCGAACGGTTTCAATCCTCAAAATAATGTTGAACATTCAGGTAGTTGAAACCAATCTCCTTCCACTACAATGAATACGCTTGAAGGCTTTGAAGCTGTAAAATGAAGCTCCCCGCTATGCGGGTGTCAGTTTACTCGGTTATTTCTCGAATTTTTTCCGTCAAGACATTCTGGGACTCCGTGGGTTGGATATTTTGCATCGCCATCATCTTGCTCATATCACCTTCGATTTTCATTTTGCCGCTCATGAAGGCCTGCATACCGGCAGTCTTATCCTGATCAATAAACATTTTTTGCGCTAAATCAATCGGCAGTATAATTTTGACTGTTGCGCCTTCCATGTGTCCTTTCTCCATTTTACCGCCGGCCATGCAAAGGTCCTTGTCGCCTTCATCACTGGTCATGGTAATATTGACTTTCATATCAGCTGTTGCGGCTGGAATTTCGGGATTTACTTCTTCTGTAAGTTCTTTGACTTTTTTAAACCATTCGTCAGACATAAATTTATAGCCCATGATTATCCTCCTTGATAAATTGTTAAATGAATAATAACGTCACTCGATGAGACCTTTTGGTTGGATTGAAGCTCCCCGCATAAAGCAGCGGGGTCTGCGCTCGCTGTTTCGGTTCAATTGAAAAGTGCTTAGAGACATTGTGCCTGAAATCGTTAAATTGCATCTTGATTTTATTTTGATTTCGATTTAATCTAAAATGACATATCAGTACAATTAGGACAAATCAACAAAATAAGCCTGATAATTGGCATTTTTTTCATTAACCTTATTCCGTTTAATCTGCATTGTTGTATGGGGAAATATTCGACCCTGAGTTTATGGGCAGACAACGTTTGCTCAATTAAAAACTAAACATCAACGGAGGTAAAAAAAATGGAACTGCCAGAAGGTTTTAAGCTGCGGCTTGATCCTCAGGATGACTACACCCATCCTGTCGAAGAAGCAAAAAACTATAATGAAAGCATGTATATTAATCTTTTTGACTTCTCAAAAAAAATGGGAGGTTGGTTCAGAGTGGGAAATCGTCCCAACGAGGGACATGCTGAGATGTCCTGCTGTGTTTATCTGCCGGGCGGCAGTGTCGGATTTATGTTCGGCCGGCCTAATATTTCAGGTAATGAAGAACTCAATGCCGGTGGTATGCGATTCGGGATCACCGAACCGTTTAAACGGCTTAGGCTTACCTATGACGGAAAAGTCTGTCTGCTGAAAAATCCGTTTGAAATGGCAAATCCCAAAAAAGCCTTTACGAACAATCCCATCTTAGATTGCAAAGTGGATATTGATTATTACATGACTTCGCCTGTATATGGCGGCGAGGTCGTTCATGATGACGGCCGGCAGATTGATCTCAACGCGGAAGAATCTTTTGCGCGGGCCCATTATGAACAACATGTTGGCGGAAGTGGTACCATAAAAATCGGCGACAACGAATGGACACTGGATGGCCTTGGCTTAAGAGACCATTCCTGGGGTCCCCGTTACTGGCAAAATATTTTTATGTACCGATGGCTGCCCATGAGTTTTGATAAAGAATTTGCTGTTATGATATCTGTTATCGAAACGGCAGCGGGCGAGTTCAGGCGAAGCGGTATGGTCCAGCACGGTGATGTATATCACTCGATTAAAGATACGACGATTGAAACCGATTGGGACGAGAACTGGTATCAGACCGGCATGAAAATCTGGGTCAAGACCGACCAACGAGAGTATGAAATTGAAGGAACGGTCTTGTCTCTCATTCCGCTGAGAAATATGCGTAAATCTCCTGATGGTGAACTGCTTCACACTCGAATTACCGAAGGCATGACAGAATTTAAATGCGATGGTAAAATTGGCTACGGCATGAGTGAATACCTCGACCAAATCGTGGACGGCAAACCGGTTGGAAGTGACGTTTGATAGTCGAATAACCATAATATTATAAAGCGAACCCGAATAGGAGGATTTACATGACAGACATGACGTTATATCAGCAACTTGCAGAAAGCATTGGCTTCGGGGAATCCAAGCGTGTGCCACAGATGTTCGCATACATTGCCGATGAAGATGAAGCCAGGTTTATTTTAGCGGCCGCTCCTCCGGCCACGGTTGAAGAAATAGCCGAACGAGCGGGATTGCCGCTGGATAAGGCTGAAAAAATGGCAGGCCCATTATTCAAAAAAGGATTGATATTTAAATCCAAAAAAACCGGTCTAACCCGTTATTACAAACTCAGAAACTTTGTGCAATTCCATGACGGCACCGTTCTCACACCGGGGATCTCTCAGGAATATCTTGATATGTGGAAAGAATTCGAAGAAGTCGAAATGCCGGTTTACCACAAAATGATTCGGGAGATGGGAGCAAAGCCTTTCATGAGGGTTATACCGGTTAATGTTACCGTAGAATCGAAGCCTCAAATCCTGGCCTTCGATGATGTCAGCAAAATGATTGAAGAATCGGAAGTGATCGCCGTTACCAATTGTTCATGCCGAACGATTCATCCTGTACCTGATGTACCATTGGAAGTCTGTATGCAGTTAAATAAAGCTGCTAATTATGCCATCGATCGAGGGACCGGGCGCGAATTAACTAAGCAGGAAGCCATTGAAATGCTTAAGATGTGTGAAGAAGCGGGTCTGGTGCATACCGTTGCCAATACCAGAGGGCTGGGCTATATACTCTGCAATTGCGATAATGAGGCCTGTGGGAACTGGCCGGACAAGGAATATGCAAAATACCATACTGCCCCCAGCCGCTTCAGGGCTGTTGTGGATTCGGAGCTATGCTCGGCCTGCGAAGCCTGCATAGAGAGGTGTTTCTTTGACGCCATCCATATGGTGGATGAAGAGGATACCGCTGTGGTCGATTCTGAAAAGTGCATGGGATGCGGATTATGCCAGGTTCCCTGTCCCGTAGAGGCCATTCGTATGGTAGAAACCATGGCCGTGGATTCCATTCCGAATGAGTAAAAATCGGGGGCAGTGAAACAAAGTTTCGGCGAGTGGCCCACACTTACTCCAATACCCCTTCGATGACCAACCGGGCTACCTCGTCGTCGCTCATCCCCAGAAAGTCTTTTAGGACCATCTCGGTGTGTTCCCCAAATAGTGGGGCCGGGGATGTTGGTTTGTTGTTACATTTGGAGAGCTTAAAGGCTGAAGTCGCAATGTGATATTTCCCCATCTCTGAGTGGTATAGCGGTTCAAAATGTCCCCGGTGCCGGAGCTGTGGATCTTTAAAAAGATCTTCCGCATTCTGCACGACACCCGCCGCCACCCCGGCGGATTGCATTATATTCATCACCTTGTCGGCATCGTGTTTCATCGTCCATTCCTCTATGAGTCCCTCCAACTCCGCTTCGTGTGCCTTCCTGCCACCCAGTGTTTGAAAACGGCGTTCTTTCGTCCATTGCGGCTCGTTGAGAACTTTGCAAAAGGCTTCCCATTCCGCTTCGCAGGTAACGGCAATGGCACACCACCGGTCCTTACCACGGCAGCGGTAGGCACCATGAGGAGCAGCATATTCATCTCGATTTCCCCTGCGTCGTGCAACCCTGTTGTTTATCTCGTAATCCAGAATAGCCGGAATCATAAACTGAAGAGCACTCTCGAGTTGAGACTGGTCTATGTACTGGCCCTCCCCTGTTCGGCTTCGATAATCCAAAGCCGCCAGGATGGAAACCAACATGAAGTTCCAGTCGATGAAATCACTGTAGGCGGAATAAGGCCCTATGGGGCCACCATCAGGCCATCCGGTCAGTTCAAACCAACCGGCTATAGCCGTAGCCATCTGTCCGTAACCACGGTGCGGCGAATGCGGCCCGGTCTGACCCTGAAGGCAGGTTGAGGCCATAATAATATCCGGCTTTATCTTCTTTACCTTATTATAGCTGAGGCCCCACCGTGACATTACGCCTGGAGCAAATGATTCGATAACGACATCAGCCCACCGAATCAGCCTCTCAACGACGGACCCGGCCTGTGGTTTTTTCATGTTAAGCGCAATGCTCAGTTTGCCCGCGTTGTGGGTGGCAAAGTATCCACTACGATCTATATGAGGCGCTTCCCCTGCAAATGGAGTCGCAATCCGCAGCGTTTCAGGGTGAATCATGGATTCGACTTTCACAACGACAGCGCCATGATCAGCAAAATAACGGGTGGTTGTCGGCCCCAGTACAGTGCTCGTAAAATCCAAAACATGGATACCGGTTAAGGGGCGCAGATCTTCCATTTCCCCCACATCCAAGTCTGTAAAGCGCGCCGGTTCATCATGCGATATTGATGATTCATTCTCGAAGATCTCAATATTGTGCTCGCCGATATAAGGCGCTCTTCCTTTTATCTTCCAGGGGGTCTTTGTCATCTTCACGGGAGGGCCGGGGAACTTAATGGATGTATTTAATTCCGGATGCCGGACATCTATCCAGTAATTTCTGGCCTGAAGCTGAAGGTCAGCGGAAACATCAGCTATTGTATTAACCGGTGCAAGCATGATCCCGCTGTTGATCGCCTCTTGCAACAGATCGCTTTTACTTCTGGTCTCGAAATATCCACTAAACGCTTCTGTTATTTTTTCTAATGTATCCACAGGCGTAGAGAAAGCACTCATCTCATTCCAGTCGATTTCCTTTAGCCAGTTTTCGGCCATACCATCTTTGTCCATCAACTCCACTACCCGCCGCTGGCCTTTTGCGCCGATAGCCCCTCCGGAAAACATGAAGGTAACGTGGCCGTCCAAAGCACGCCATACCGTCTTTATGGTGTTAGCGCCGAATTGCCTGAAAACCCCTCCGCGAGAAAGGTTTTTCTTGTGTAGATCCCAAAATGCGTATGTATTGGTGAGCATCCATGACGGGCATTGCTGGGCAGCGGTATCCACATGCTGACCCTGCCCCGTAGCTGTACGATAGTGAAGTGCCATCAGGCAGCCTACCATGGATATAGCACTTGCGTGCAGGTAGGCCTGTGGCGGGTGACTTATTCGAAGTGGCGCCCGTCCCGGTTCACCCGTCATCCACATATATCCACCCATGGCCCAGGGTATAATGTCAGGACCTTTCCAATGGGCACGCGGGCCGGTTTGGCCAAAAGGAGTAATGGACGCCATAATCAGCCGCGGATTCAATCGTCTTAGAACAGAATAGTCCAGACCCAGCATCTTCATGTAACCCGGAGGAAACGACTCTAATAAAAAATCAACCTTTTTAACGAGACGTTTCAGCTTCTGCCGGCCTTCTTCACTATCAATATCCAGCGTAATCCCCCGCTTGCCGGTGTTATAGGCCATCCAGAAAAGGCTTTTATCCGGATCAGGATCCTCACCATAAAATGGTCCTATTTTCCTTGCCGGATCGCCTCCGGGTGGCTCCACCTTGATGACATCGGCTCCAAGGTCAGAAAAAATCTTTCCGCAAAGCTGCCCTTTTGCATCAGTTAGGTCCAGAACTCGATAACATTCCAACGCTTGTTTGCACTCATCATTCAATTGGTCATCCTTCCATAGTCCTTAGGGTTAAACGGGAACTCCTGAACTTACTGAAGTAAATATCGTCTTATTATGAGCATCATAATTTGCTCCTAATGCCAAGTAATTACATTTGCATAACATTTTTAAAACCATAAATAGTAATTTATCTTTTGTTGCAATTGACTCGATCTCCTCCTCCATGTTCCCTTTAAGCCCTGTCCATCCTAAATATTGCTTCAAAATTTCTTTGGCTTTTTCTCCCATATCCCCAACAGAAGATGCAGGAACTAAGAAAGGGGGATTCGATAAGAATTTAAAACAATCCGGGTATAATTCATAAAGAACACATAAAAGGAGATAAAAAGAGATAAATTGAATAAAAAACAGTGTTAAATTTTTTTCAGTATATAATATTGTATCGATAAGATTGTCGATCGGTAAAAAGAACAATCTCCCACCATGTTCGGCATATGGAAAATCGACCTGCCTTATCAAAATGGCACACCTTCTAATAATTCTTTTTATTGATCTGATATTTTTAAACTCAATATCGGACAACCTGCGATAAAATAAATCCACAAGAAATTTTCTTGATTTCTCATTATCTATACCAACATTACATAACTCATCATCAATTATTTTCTTAATGTCTTCCAGTTTCGGCATTCTGTATTTCTTCCGTGTTCAATTTATGTGATTTATCAATAACATAAAAAGATGGACCACAAGATATTACCAAAATCTCCACTACGCACGCCCGTCATTCTATCGAAGGATATGGGGGTTCTCTCAAACACTTCTTTTATCGGACAAACGCTCCGTTCATCAAGATTGCATATTTTTATTATAATAACACAATGTTATATCTATTTCAAGTAACTTCTCAATAAAGGGTGGCAGCAGGCTGTGAAATTTTAAAACCGGACATTTCACTTTCTATGAATAACGGACATCTTGAAATGTTATTGACAGATTATTCTCTTTTCTTGACAGCAATGTGCCATTTAACTATAATAACTTTGCTTTTAAGATCTTAATGATAACATATTAAAGAGGGAATAAAAATGCTGAAAAAGACAAAGAACGAGAATATTGACCTGACACGTGCTCCCAGCCCTGTCCCGGAAGGTGTCCCCAGCTCTGTCTCAGCGGCGGGAAAGACAATCATCGGAAAGCAACTTTCCATTGAGGGTGGTATTCATGGAGGAGAAGACCTGGTTATTGAGGGCACGGTGAAAGGCAACATCGAATTGGGAAAGTTTCACCTCACCATTGGTCCGAAAGGCAAGGTAGAAGCAGAGATCATGGCAGGCAATATAACCATTAGTGGCCAGCTTAAAGGTAACATCAAGGCCATTGACAAGGTTGAGATCACAAAAGATGCCGACTTCAATGGCGAGATTAAGGCCAGGCGTATCTCTGTGGAGGACGGGGCTTGCCTTAAGGCGGTTATTGACGTGGAGCGGGAGCCACAGCCGGTTGGCAAGGCGATCGATTCTCCGGTTCCCGGAGCCGGTAAAGCGCCAATCCCACTGGTTAGCGAGGCCGACAAGAGAAAGTAACCTGTGGCCAGTTTTCCTACCTTAGACGGTCGGGCCCGGAAGGGTCCGCATCCGGAGCCTATGCCCGCTTACTACACTAGCAATATTCTGCGTCTATTTTCAGAAGATCTTGAGCGACGGCCGGGAGCGCGGGTCCTGGACGTGGGGCCGGTCTGCGGAGAGAATATTAACTTCTTCGCCAAGAAAGTTAAAAGGCTCTATGTTTGCGATATGTTTCTCCGCCTGGACCAGGACCGCCGCAAAGGTCTTCTTCCTGAACGGACGTGGCAGCATCTGGACTACCTCCCTCAGAGCTTTGACGGGATTCTGATGTGGGACCTGGCAGATCGCATAGAAGACCGTGAAGCGCAAAGGCTAACGGAGCTGTGCAGAGGCCTGATGAAACCGGGCGGCAAAGCAGTTGTGTTCGTCCTGGCTAAGGAGACAGTTCTACAGACCGTTAACACGTTTGTGATCGGGGATAATTTTCAGGTGTACCTCCGACCTCAGCCACATCTAAACCTTCCATTGCGGAGTCGCCAGAACCGGGATGTGCTCGCCATGATGAGTCCCTTCAAACCAGTCAAATCTTTTCTTTACCGCAACGGCGTCAGAGAATTTCTCTTCCAGAACGACTGAAAAACACTATCAGCTCTTCCTCGGCCACGGATTAACCCGTCGGGGTTACTTTTGTCCCATCCTTTAACACGGGGCACATCACCTTACAGTTTTGAAAATGGACTATAGCCCGGGGAATCTGCGGCTCCGGCGCAATAACGGTAATCGCGTCATGGGGACATACGTCAACACATTTTTTACACCCGTCGCAGTTGATTAAAAAACCGGGGATGATCCTATTGTCAATATCTTCATGTGTCTCGGGAACATATTTACTCAAGTCCGGGATTTCCTTATTCACATACCCCAGTACATTGGGGCCGTAATCTAAGCATACCTGAACGCACTTTAAACAGTCAATGGCGTTACCGCATGCATCCTGATCGATTTCTATCCTGTATCGGGGCGTCACGTAACCTGACATGGTGTTTCTCCTTTCTATTACCAAACATCAACTAGAGCCGGGTAGTCTGTTCTCGGTCTTAGCGTAATCGCGTTGGTTGGACAAACACTGCGACACAGACCGCATCCGAAACACTGCATGATATTGATACTGGTGATATTGTCGGTGGGAGAGCGTCTCATGGCACCGAAAGGACATCTGGGCATACATGCCGGGAAGCTGTTACATCCCTCGCTGCACAACTTTCGATCCACTTTGGCCACGTATTCTCCTTTTCTTTGGGCATTGGTAATCCCGAAATGCGCCCGCAGTCTTGTCGGCATACAATCCGTTTCCAGGCAATGGCACATGACAATGGGCGGTTTTCCGTCGCTATCCACACCTGAATCCCAAATTGAGTGTATAAAACCTTTTTTGTCCATTTCTTTTTCAAACTCAATGGCCTCTTTTTTAGTCAAAACCTTGGCGTCGGTCTCCCACGGTCTTTCCTTTAATGCCCGATCCACAACAACATCGAAGAAAAACAAGCAGGAGTATACGTCTTTATGGCCGAAATGTCTCCTGCAATTGCAATGCATGAGCAGAAACCGATCGTCCGGCACCAGTTCAATGATTTTAATCGCGTCCTCCAGCGGTACCACTTGACCCTGGTGCTGGCTCACAACCCCCATGGCGACATTCACATCTTCCATAGAATTGTAATCCGGGAATAATTCATCCAGACCGCCGATCCCTGCAACTTCGAACATGTCTTTTCCCGCCCCGCTCAGCATAAAAAATGCATTGGAATGACCCGGTTTCTCAAAAAGCTCTTTTCTATAATTTTCCGGATTCAAGTACCATTTGGTTCCGTTTCCGTATTCAACACAATAGCGGCACATAATGTCCTCCTTAAATAGTGCCCATCAATAAACGGCATCTTTTGGCCCAGAACTACGTTTTCGCGATTTTGCAATCCTCAAAATAGCACGCTATTCCTGCGATTTCAAAATCGCTCAGGCCTTGCTCTGAACCAAAACCTACCATTTCTGGATGGGCACTAACTATTGCCTATCCAATTTCCTTTTTCGATAATTCCCACAATCGTTCCAACGCATCCCTGGATACCGAATTAAGGCTTTCTCCATTTTCGAACAGTATTTTC
>JAUXEW010000168.1 GCA_030620375.1 Desulfobacteraceae bacterium
AAGTCTCGATAAACGTGGAACACATGGTTGAATCAACCTTACAGAAAAAATTGATTGCAGTTTGCGGTAAAGGCGGCAGCGGCAAAACAGCTCTGGTTGCCCTGATGACAAAACATATTTTACAAAACTATAACAGACGGCTTTTGGTCATTGACGCCGATCCAACTATGAACCTGTCTGCGGTAGTCGGTGTCCGACCGGAAAAAACCGTTAACGATATTAGAGAGGGCATCATCAAGACAGCACGACATGCGGGTCAAACAGAAAAAGAGAATCTGGCCCGTTCATTGGATTATATGCTGTTTGAGGCACTGATTGAAACCGACCGTTTTAGTTTTTTAGTTATGGGGAGGCCTGAATCCCTTGGCTGTTATTGTCCGGTTAATGATTTTCTTAGAAATGGTATTGAAGCGCTGGCGCAAAACTACGATACCATTATCATTGACGGTGAGGCCGGTGTGGAACAGATCAACCGCCAGGTTATGAGAAGCGTTGATACGCCGGTCATTGTTTCCGACATTTCCAATCGAGGGCTCCAGACCGCATCATTGATTAAAACCATTATCGAGTCTCACCGAAAGATATTCAACTATAAAAAAATGGGGCTTGTGCTCAACCGCGTACGCGGCCAGGAAGATGAACTGCAGCAGTATATTGAGAAAACCGGCCTGGAACTCTTCGGGTTTATTCCGGAGGATGAAAATATTACCCGTTTCGACCTTCAGGCTAAGCCGTTGCTTGAACTGCCGGATGATTCCCCGGCTTATGTGGCGGTCGAGAACGTGTTGTCTCACATATAAAGGCGAGGATTAATTGAAGCTCCCCGCTGCAAGCAGCGGGGAATCTTCGATCGTAAGGACTTTATATCTATTTTTAGATTCGCTCGCTAACCCCGCAGCAAGCTACGGGGAATGCGCTCGTTATTGCAATTCAACCTCAACTTTCGGGATTCCTTATCACTACTGTTCCCAACCCGTAAAGATCATATCAGGATTGTCAAATATTTTTCCGATTCTGGTTTCGGCATCTTTTCTGATCATATCCCGGGTCGGCTCATCAAACCCTTGTGATTTCATCCAGCGCTCCATGAGCGGTTTCCCCGGCATCCACATTTCCATGGTCTCTTTTTCAGTGACCCACGCCTTTAATTTTACACCCATCCGGCTGAGAATCCGCCACACATTATCCCGATCGCGTCTATCACAATAGACCATAAATACGCATTCTGTTGTACCCAAATTCGACGAAGGGTTACGATCATATTTGATGCAGGGTATCTTTTTTTCTTCCACATACGGGTCAAGCTTTTTGGCCAGGTCGTCCAGCCAATCCTTATTTCCCAATACGATCCATTTCCCCCAGTATTTAAGGACTTCTCCGTTTGTCAATTCTCGTCCCTGATATACCGTATATTTTTTTCCCATGAGGACAAAGGGATGATAGATAAAAATAAAGTGAGAGCTTGGATCATCTATTATCATAAAGGTTATCCTCCGGCCGCAAGTGGAATTATCCCGATTTCATCATCAGGGTTTACCTTTGTATCCAACCCTTCCATGTTTCGTATATTTTCTCCGTTAAGGAATATAAGCACATTAGACATTTCACCTTTGTCGTCTATTATTCGATCACAAAAACCGGGAAAATTGTTTTCCAGATAGTTAAAACATTCTTGTATCGTATTTCCCTGGCAGACCGCTTCTTCTTGATTATCAAGCCATTCTTTTAAAGAACCTGGAATTCGAATTATGATCGACATTTAAAATATCCTTTTAGTTCCATTCTTTACCGTAAGCTCTTTGCCTGATACCTTCCGGTTTATCAGGGGCAGGTAAGGGTTTTCATGCAGCACAGGCCTTTTCCCGTAAAGAAACGTCCATTTAAGGAGCCGTTCCATAGCACGGGCCAATTGCCCGAAGTGATCCAAAAACTGAATGGCTTTGCCATACTGAAGCAGCATGGCGTGGCGGTCCTTATAACCACACCCAAGGGTTATTAAGTCAATTTTTTCTTTACGACAGTAGTCAATTCCGTACTGCACATCACAGCCGAGATTTGATTCGCCGTCGGTAACGTGGATCAAAATATTTCGTTTGCGTTTCTTGGGCATGAGATAAGCCCCTGCAATGATGGCTTGACCGGAAGCGGTGAGGCCGTTGGGCGGAACCGATTGAATTCGATTGTTTTTGATAAGCTGAGATATCATCAAAATTCCGTCTTTTTCAAAATAGGCATACGCCTGAAGACGATTATGAAAACCGATAAGGGATTTATGGATATTGGCGACGGTATTTTCTACCATTCGCCATTTATTTCCCCGCATAGAGCCGCTCGCATCCAACAAAAGGGTTACATTCCAATCCAGATCCGGTATATGATCATTTTGCTGGAAACAACGCCCGGTTATCGGCGCGCGATAAAGGCGCCGGGGATCGATTTTCCCGCTTAAAAGACCACGGCTGACCACCTTGTTGCGACCGGCATAATTTTGGAAAATGGCTTTTAGCCGGGATACAATACGCCGGTCAATAAGCGGGTGGGCACTGATTGAAAAGTCCCACCGGGACGTGGGAACCACATCTTCATTATCAAAACCGACAATCGATTGAATGATCGGTGTCATATCAATAGAATTTTTTGCCAGCTGTAATTCTATCTCCTGGAGAAGACGGGGGGGTGGGGCATGGCTGGATCTCTTCTTATGGGGGGGGGAGTCAGGCTTTCCTGTTGTTGAATTGCCGGCCGGGGGATACCAAAAAAGTCTTTTGTCGATAATGTTCAGGGAGGTGATCCGGTCTTTCAGGTTTTCCCAGGCTTCCTTATAAAGTTCCGTACGTCTTTCACAGCGGGCGGTAGCCCCTTTTTTCATTTGACTGACGGATTCGAGGCCCTCCTTGAGATGCCTTAATACAGCCAACGGTTCCTCATAGACCGGTTTTATGGGATGAACAGAAAGGTTGTGATACTGACCCGCCCACCATAAATAGATCAACTCATCAACTGACGGTGCGCCGGAGATTAAACGGGTCCTTGTTTCTTCAATCGCTTTTTTCCTTGCCTGTTGAACATAAAGGCCGAAAATTTTTTGATCAGCGACCAGGTCGACATAGATATCCTCCCCGGTATGGATGATTTTTTGGAAAACGACGACAGACAATCCCGGCATGTTTTTAAAGACGGGTTCCAACAGCTTCCAAACATGGTCACTCCACTCGATCTTATGGATTGCCTCATGAGTGACCAGCCCGACGAGATAGTCGACCTTTGGGAAGGGAATCGGGTATTGGCCCATGACCATTTCGGGTTCAAGAACAATACCGGCACCACCCCGATGAGACATGCCCGCATACTCTATTACCCCTATGTTGGGCCCAAGATGCCCGGCAACCTTTCGTAATGCCCGCAAAAAATTGGCCAATTCCGTGGCTTCGCTGGCCGATGTATTTTTCCGCCAGAATTCTGAAATACCGGCTGACATAAAAATATTACCTCAATATAGATGGAATTAGAGCGATTTCTCTCGCTGGATCCTGGCAAGAAGCTTCGAGGCTTCAGTCAATAGGTTTGATAATGGTTGCCTCGACCTTTGTCGGTCATTCCCAGTTCAACATGAAGTGATAGGAGTACGGACTCGATAATATCTCGACTCAACTGGAGGCTGTTGATAAAAGCGTCTTTGGTAGAAGACCCTACCGCAACCATTTCGGCGATCATCAGACTATGGCGGGTAGATACCACGATCGGTTCCTGGGTGTTATTCCGGAGTTTGTTGGAGATATTAACAATGGTCAATGCATCGGCTTCATCAATCCCTGTTTTCAAATGAAGTACGTTGGTCTCCACTTCCGGTGGGAGATAGTCCAGCATCGTGACGTAGAATCTGTCCCTTAAAGCGGCGTCAAGCATTTCGGTTCCAACAAATTCTTCACCTTCATTAAGGGTAGCAAAAAAAACAACTTCGTCAGCTACATTTATGAGACCCAATTCATCCATCCATACTTTTCGATCTTCCGAAAGTACCGAAAACATCATGTTCAGCGCTTTGGGATTTTCCGGCCTGTTGATTTCCTCAAGATGGATCACACAACCGGGTGTTTGAATGGCCTGTGGGAATAGAAACTTCTGGTAATACGTCTCACCGTCCTTAAGTCGATGCTCTCCGAACAACTGGCCGGGTTCGGATAAAATACCGATCTGAAAGACGGCTATGGGCCGGTTGTTTCGGGCCGCGAACTGCCTGACCATAGTCGACTTTCCGCAGCCCTGTTTGCCGGTTACGAGAATATTAACCGGGTGCCGTTTGGCTAAAATTTTGATCCTTTCCAGGTTTTCAATCACATGTTGGGGTAGAAAAAAATTCTCTTCAGGTTTCGGTACGGCCAGGCTGTCTTCAAAATTACTCATACTAATCCTCTTTTTTGGTGAGTAGCGCTTCAGTCAAATTCCGCATTAGAAAAATAGATCTCGCTGGCGCTGAGTTAAAAAATTATCCAGCGGGGGTATGTTCCAGCGCATGTTTATTTTACGAAGTTTTATAATAATGACCTTCGCCTCCTTTAAACGGACCGGCCCGCTATCTCTGGATATGGTGGCCAGTCTTTTTGAGAGCTCCTTCATTTGTTCATCTTCGTTTTCTAAAGCCTCAGCACGCGAAAATAAGGTTTCGTTCCCACACCTGGGACACACGCGGAGATCGGCCTCTCCGCATGCCGGTCAGCCGGACTTGCATAAATATTTGAATTCAACATGATCCGCTGTAAAACTACAGTTATGACAGGTAAGATCCATGGCGTCTCCAATTTCTAATTAACAATTTCTAATTAACAATTTCTAATTAACAATTGATAATTGACAATTGCTAACTGCTAATTGACAATTGATAACTGCTAACTTCTGAATTCTCTGTATAATAAGAATTGCAAATGGTTTAGCCCCTTCCAGGGGAAACCCAAGGCCGGGCTCTCTGGACCCGGATTTTTACTTTTGCCGTGACCCTTATGGCTTTTCCATAATTCGATGTGACCGGCGATAGGCGGGATCGCTGATTTCTCCCAAATCCGTATCAACCAGCTCCATCCTTTTAAAATGAGGGCAGTTTTCGCCATTTGTGTTGATGTAAGTGATTAATCCGGTATCGCCTTCGGTAACCAACACCGGCGGATCAGCCTTAATGTCCGAGTCCATTTTAAGAATTTTACATGACCCCCGCCCATCGGCATTATACGCGTTTTCAAAAAAATTCTGACAGTAACCGCAGGCTTTTTCGGGCATTTTTTCCCTCTCTTCAAGCGTGCTGCCCATTTGTCCGGACGTCATGCTGATACTGTCTCTTACTTTTCTCCAATCACTTCTTCGAGACATGGTATGTCACCCCCTTGACTGAAATTTATTTGTGCGGTCTGGTTTTTCAACCGGTCGATTCAGCCGTGTTTTCAAAACCGGACCCACCAACGGTAGTCAACAGACCCTTTTCTCTATAGAGATCAGCAGGAATTTCTAAAAAAGACGGTTCAATAGCGTCTTCATCCTTTAAAGCCCAATCTATGCCCAACCATTTGTATTTGTCCTGGCAATAGTTATGAAACGGAAGCAGGTCAACACGAGCGATTTTGCCCGCAAAACCGGCCAGATAGTCAGATGCCAGCTTATGAAAGTCCATACTGTCGTTAAAATTTGGAATTACCGGTATCCTGACCCACGTCTCTATGCCGGTTTCCAATAGCAAACCAAGGTTTTTAAGGATGATTTCATTGCCGGTGCCGGTGTCCTTCTTATGCATTTCAGGGTCAAGATGCTTTAAATCAAACAGGACAATATCAACATTTTTAATTAAAGATTTTAAAACATTCCAATCACAGAACCCGTTGGTATCCAAACAGGAATGTAACCCTCTCTGTCGTGCGCCTTTTAACAACTTATCAGAAAAATCTTCATGCGTTGTAGGTTCACCGCCGCTTAACGTCATCCCCCCGCCTGAATTTTCATAAAAAAGCCGGTCTTTCTCTACTTCATCCAATATTTCATCGACTGACATGGGCTTGCCGACAATCGTGAGTGCATCATACGGGCATATTTCAACACACTTCATACATCTGTCACAGCGATCTCTGATGATCTTATGATAGGTAGAGTTTTCACTTTGGCTCTCTTCAGGCGGTATGGGCGGGTTGATGGCATCGTTGGGACATACCTCGAGGCAAGCCCCGCATTGGGTGCAGAGCCTGCTTTTCCAGTAAATTTCGGGATACGGCGCAATCGTTTCGGGGTTATGGCACCATAAGCACTTCAGCGGACATCCTTTTAGAAATACATTCGTTCTGAATCCGGGCCCGTCGTTAACGGCGAATTTTTGAATGTCGGTTATTAAGACCGGGTTTTCCATTCGACCTCCTGAAGGGG